>NZ_JAFLNG010001019.1 GCF_017427025.1 Streptomyces sp. FH025 | reverse complement strand
GGCCGCCGACGCCTACGTCTACGGCTACCCACTGGTCGCCGGCCTCACCATGGTCCAGCGCTTCGCCGACGGCGGCATGGGCACCCTCCCGGCGGCGCCGTTCAACCACTTCAGCCACGCCACCCGGCTGGCCGGACCGGGCGACCAGTTCGTCTCGGTCAACAACGACACGATCTACTCGATCGCCCAGCTCGACCTCTCCGAGGGCCCGCAGGTGCTGCACGTCCCGGACGCCGCCGACGCCTACTACGTGCTGCAGTTCATCGGCGCCTGGACGGACAACGTCGCCTACCTCGGCCGCCGGGCCACCGGCACCGACGCGCAGACCTGGCTGCTCGTCCCGCCGGACTGGCACGGCACCCCGCCGGACCCGAGCCGGGTGATCGAAATGCCGACCACCGTCGGCACCGTCGTCGGCCGCTTCGCCTGCACCGGCCCGGGCGACCTGCACAGGGTCAGGGCCCTTCAGGAGGGCCTGCGGCTGGAGCCGCTGGAACGCGGCGGCCTGGTCGCCGGACTCCCCGAGCCCGACCCGGACGTCCCCGAGCGGCTGGCCTTCTTCGAGCGCCTGCGGGTGTGGATGCAGGCCTTCCCGCCGGCCACCCCCGACGTCGAGTACCAGCGCCGCTTCGCCCCGCTCGGCCTGCTGGACGACGGCGTCTCGCCGTACCGCGCGACCGCCCCGGAGTGGACCCTCGCGCTCGCCAAGGGCCTGGCCGCCGGGCGCGAGCGGGTCGAGGACGCCACCCGCCCGCCCGAGGACCACCCGCCCGGCGCGTGGCGCTCCTCGCTCCACCTCTTCGACTACAACCTCGACCACCTGGGCCCCGGCACCCTGGACGACCCCGAGTGGCGCATCCCCGACCGCCGCGCCGCCTACCTCAGCCGAGCGGCCGCCGCCCGGGCCGGCCTCTGGGGCAACCACGCCTACGAGGCCTCGTACGCGACGACCTACGACGACTCCGAGGGCCACCCGCTCAACGGCGCCCACACCTACACCCTCCGCTTCGACCAGCCGCCGCCGGTCGAGGCCTTCTGGTCCGTCACGATGTACTCCGTCCCGGACTACTACCTGGTGGAGAACCCGATCGACCGCTACTCGATCGGCGACCGCACCCCCGGCCTGGTCCACGACGAGGACGGCTCGCTGACCCTGACCCTCCGGCACGACCAGCCCGACGACCCCACCGCCGCCGCGAACTGGCTCCCCACCCCGCCCGGCGAGTTCCGCCCGATCATCCGGCTCTACCAGCCGAAGGCGCCCGTGCTGGACGGCAGCTACCAGGTCCCCCCGATCCACCGCATCGACTAGCTAGTGCCCCGACGGGCCCGCCGCCGTGCCCGTCGGGTGCGGTGACGCGGTCCCGGTCGGCGTGGCGGTCACCGTCCCCGAGGGCGACCCGGACGGGGAGGCCGACCCGGACGGCGAGGACGGCCCGGAAGGCGAGGACGGCGAGGGCGCCGAAGACGGCGTACCCGACGGCCCGCTCGGCGCCGCCGTCGGTCCCTCCGTCGGCCCCGCCGTCGGGGTGGCCGAAGCCGTGCCGCCCGCCCCCGGCGGCGGCTCCGCCGGCGTGGACGCCGAGCCGCCCCGGTGCTGCGGCCCGCCCTCCAGGGTGACCACCGCCTGCGAGGGCGGCAGCGCGATCCGGGCGGTCCAGTGCGCGGTGGGCGCGAGGTCCTGGTCCACGGTGACGATCACGGTGATCCGCTGCCCGGGCGCCAGCGTCCCCGAGTCGCGGCTGAGCCGCAGCCAGCCGGCGTCCGTCACGGCGTGCCAGTGGATCTCCGTCGTACCGGAGTTGGTGAGGGTGAGCACCGTCCGGCTGCCGTACTCGCCGGCCTCGACGGTGAGCAACCCGGTCGGGGCCCGGTCGACCGGGCCCGACCCGGGAGCGGAGGTCCGCTCGACCACGGGGACGGGCGCGGCGACCAGGGTCGGGCTGTCGAGCGGGGTCGAGCCCCGGGTCGGCACCGGGACCAGAGG
>NZ_JAFLNG010001018.1 GCF_017427025.1 Streptomyces sp. FH025 | reverse complement strand
GCCTCCGCGAGCAGCTGCTTCTTCAGCACCTTTCCCAGCGCGTTCCTGGGCAGTTCGGGCACCAGCACGACCCTGCGCGGCCGCTTGTGCACCGAGAGCCGTTCGGCCACGAAGGCCGTCAGCTGGTCCCCCGTCACGGCGCCGTCCGGAATGACGTACGCGACGATCGCCTGCCCGAGGTCCTCGTCCGGCGCGCCGACCACCGCCGCGTCGGCCACCGCAGGGTGGTCGCGCAGCGCGGCCTCCACCTCGCCCGCGCCGATCCGGTAGCCGCCGCTCTTGATCAGGTCCACCGAGGCGCGACCGACGATCCGGTGGAAGCCGTCCGCCCCGATCACCGCGACGTCCCCGGTGCGGAACCAGCCGTCCGCCGTCCAGGCCTCGGCGTCCGCGTCCGGCCGGTTGAGGTAGCCGCTGAACAACGTCGGACCGGAAACCTGCAGCTCACCGACGGTCTCCCCGTCGTACGGCACCGGCTCGCCGTCCTCGCCGACCAACCGGGTGCGCACGCCCTCCAACGGCAGTCCGACGCTGCCCGGGCGCCGCTCGCCGTCCGCCCTGGTGCTGACCGTGATCAGCGACTCGGTCATCCCGTACCGCTCGATCGGCGCGTGTCCGGTGAGCGCCGCCAGCTTCTCGAACACCGGTACGGGAAGCGGCGCGCTGCCGGAGACCAGCAGCCGCGCCGGGGCCAGCCGCCCGGCCGCCTCCGGGTCCGCAGCCAGCCGGGACCAGACGGTGGGCACGCCGAAGTACAGACTGCCGCCCGCCGCCGCGTACCCGGCCGGGGTGGGCCGCCCGGTGTGCACCAGCCGACTGCCGGTGCGCAGGGCACCGAGCACGCCGAGCAGCAGCCCGTGCACGTGGAACAGCGGCAGGCCGTGCACGAGGGTGTCCTCCGCGGTCCACTGCCAGGCGGAGGCGAGGGCGTCCAGATCGGCGGCGACCGCCTCGCGCCGGATCACCGCGCCCTTGGGCGCGCCGGTGGTGCCCGAGGTGTAGAGCACGAAGCCGGTCGCGTCGGTCGGCGGCTCGGCGTGGGTGGTGGCGGAGCGCTCGGCGGGGTCGACCGGCAGGCCCTCCACCGGGGTTCCCTCCGGCAGCGCCTCCCCGGCGGCGTGCGCGAGCAGCGCCGCGCCCGAGTCTCGCAGGATGTGCTCGCGCTCCTTGGGCCCCGAGTCGGGCGGCAGCGGCACGACCGGGACGCCCGCCAGCAGTCCGCCGACCACGGCGGTGACCGTCTCCACGGTGGGCCGGGCGAGCACGGCGAGCGCTGGCGCCCCGGCCACCCGGTCGGCCACGGCGGTCGCCGCGCCCAGCAGCTCCTCCCTGGAGAGCGCCCGGCCGTCGATCCGCAGCGCGTCCGCCGCGTCTCCGTAGCCGCCCTGAAGTGCCGTCAGCAGTGCCATGCTTCCGCCCTCGCCCTTGTCTCGCCTGATCGCACCGAACGCTGTCGGGCCGACTCTACGGGCCGCCGCTCCCGTACCCGGAGTGCGGGGACGGGGCTCACGGCCCGGCACACGGACCAGGACATACGGCGGAGGGCGTGGCACTCGGTACCTGGGTACCGGGCGCCACGCCCTCCGTTGCCGTACGGGTCAGGCCTTGCGGGCCTTCACCTCGGCGGTGAGCTGCGGCAGCACCTGGAAGAGGTCGCCGACCACGCCGTAGTCGACCAGCTCGAAGATCGGGGCCTCCGGGTCCTTGTTGACGGCCACGATGGTCTTCGAGGTCTGCATGCCGGCCCGGTGCTGGATCGCACCGGAGATGCCCGCCGCGATGTAGAGCTGCGGGGAGACCTGCTTGCCGGTCTGGCCGACCTGGCTGCTGTGCGGGTACCAGCCGGCGTCGACGGCGGCGCGCGAGGCGCCGACCGCCGCGCCGAGCGCGTCCGCGAGCTCCTCGACCACGCCGAAGCCCTCGGCGGCGCCGACGCCACGGCCGCCGGAGACCACGATGGCGGCCTCGGTCAGCTCGGGACGGCCGGAGGA
>NZ_JAFLNG010001017.1 GCF_017427025.1 Streptomyces sp. FH025 | reverse complement strand
GGGCATCCGGTGGTGGACACCGGTGCGGCCGACCCCGCTACCGGACCGCCTCCAGGACCTCACCGCAGCCCAGGGCCTCGGCGATCTCCTCCAGGGCGTCGCCCGGCACCGCGCCCTCGCCGCTCAGGGCGAGCAGCTCGTCGCCGGCCAGGCCGAACTCGACGAGCAGGTGGGCGTCGCCCAGCGGGCCGACCGGGACGCCGCCGCGGGCGTCCGCGTCCTCGTCGTCCTGGTCCTCGGCCTCCTCGTCCTCGTCGAGCAGGTGGTCCAGGTCGCCGAACTCGCTCTCGCCGGCCTGGTCGACCAGCTCGTCGGTGAGGACGGAACCGTAGGAGCTCCGGGCGGCGGCCGCGCCGTCCGACACGAAGATCCGCGGGTCGTCCTCACCGTCCACGCGGACGATGGCGAACCAGGCGTCCTCCTGTTCGATGAAGATCAGGACGCTGTCGTCGTCCTGGGCGGAGTCGCGGGCCAGGTCGGCCAGATCGGCCAGGGTCTCGACGTCGTCGAGCTCCGTCTCGCTCACATCCCACCCGTCCTCGGAGCGAGCAAGCACTGCAGCGAAGTACGCCACCAGGGACACTCCCAAGATCATCGGTCTCGGCTGTCGGCGCGCTCGGGCGACGCGAACATCTGGCCGCCCCCGCGCCAGAGGCGGTCCGCTGTTCGGACCGTCCCATCGGAATCGTGACAGAAAGCCCGCCCTCGCGGGGGGTGTTCGGCAGCGCGTCTTCGCAGGTCGTGTCGGAAGGCCCGGGCGGCGGACGGCGAAGTGGTGCCGTTACCGTCCGAAGCCGGTCGAAATTTGCTCCGAACACCCGCGGGGGTCGCGTCGGGTCGTTTCGAGGGTGCGCCGGGGGCGCTCCGGGGGTGCTCCGGGGTCGCGTCGGACCCGTGTCAGATCCGGAAGGTTCGCATCCGCATCGCTTCGCGCATCCGCCGTTCCTTGGTCCGCCGGGGCTGGACCCGCTCCCTCAGCTCGCGCGCCTCGGCGAGCTCGCGCAGGAAGACGGCCCGCCGCTTGCGGCGCTCCGCCTCGGTCTCCGGAGGGTCCTGCGGCGGACCGGCGCGAAGGGGCGCCCCGCCGACGGGCTCGTCCGCCGAGCCGTCCCCGGCGTTCGGGTTGCTCGTCATAAGACGTGACATTCCCAGAACGGGCGGATTGATACCACAGAAGGCGTTAGCGTCCCGACATCCGCGGTGCGTCACGGCGCGTCACGAAGGCGTCACCCCGGACGGCGGGCGGTCGTGGCACGGCGTGTCGTACTGGCGTCCAGGACCGGGCTAACCTCGATACATGCGTCTCCACGTCGTCGACCACCCCCTGGTGGCCCACAAGCTCTCCACCCTGCGCGACGAGCGCACCGACTCGCCGACCTTCCGTCGCCTGACCGACGAGCTGGTGACCCTCCTCGCCTACGAGGCCACCCGGGACGTCCGCACCGACGAGGTGGAGATCACCACGCCTGTGGCGGTCACGCTCGGTACCCGGCTCAGCTACCCGCGCCCCCTGGTCGTCCCGATCCTGCGGGCCGGCCTCGGCATGCTGGACGGGATGACCCGCCTGCTGCCGACCGCCGAGGTGGGCTTCCTCGGCATGGTGCGCAACGAGGAGACCCTCGAGGCCTCCACCTACGCCACCCGGATGCCCGACGACCTCTCCGGCCGCCAGGTCTACGTGCTCGACCCGATGCTGGCCACCGGCGGCACCCTGGTCGCCGCGATCAAGATGCTGATCGAGCGCGGTGCCACCGACGTCACCGCCGTGGTGCTGCTGGCCGCGCCCGAGGGCGTCGAGGTGGTGCAGCGGGAGCTGGCCGGCCTGCCGGTCACCGTGGTCACCGCCGCCCTGGACGAGCGGCTCAACGAGAACGGCTACATCGTCCCGGGCCTCGGCGACGCGGGCGACCGGCTGTACGGCACCGCGGGCTGATCCTTCCGGCTGAAGAACTGAACGACCGAACGAACGAGAAGCCCCCCGGCACTGCGTCTGCC
>NZ_JAFLNG010001016.1 GCF_017427025.1 Streptomyces sp. FH025 | reverse complement strand
TCCTGCGACGCCGGGCCGGGGCCGGAGCCGGAATGGACAAAGTAGGATGGATCAACTCCCGCGCTACGCGCGAAGAGTTCCATAAATACTCCATTTTGTCCGATTTATCTCCGCTTCACACCCGCACGGAGCCACCCTCATGGACAACCCGTCCAAGGCCGACACCGACAGCGCGATAGAGACGCGCGGTATCGAACCCGTCCCGGACCACGAGCGCCGGGGCAGAGTCCGCGAGCTCTTCCCGACCTGGGTCGCGGCGAACATCAGCGTCCTGCTGCTCACCATGGGTGCGGCCCTGGTGGTGTTCAACCACTTGAACTTCTGGCAGGTCCTGGTCGTCGCGGCGTGCGCAGCGCTCGTCTCGTTCGGCCTGGTCGGCGTGCTGTCGGTCTCCGGCAAGTGGGGCGGGGCGCCGGGCGCCACCCTCTCGCGGGCCACCTTCGGGGTGCGCGGGAACCTCTTCCCCGGCGCGATCCTGTGGATCGCCCGGTTCGGCTGGGAGACGATCAACGCCGTCACCGGCGCCTACGCCGTGCTGACCGTCCTCGACCTGCTCTTCGGCGTCAAGAGCAACACCGCGCTGATCGTGATCACGCTCTTCGCCTTCGTCGCCTGCACCTTCCTGGTCTCCGGCATGGGCCGCAAGGCGCTGAACGTCTGCAACACCTGGTCGACGTACCTCTTCGGCGTCTTCAGCGTGCTGGTGCTGGGCTACCTGGTCGCGACCATGCACTGGAGCGAGGTCTTCGCCAAGCCCGCGGGCACCACCGCGATGATGATCGCCGGCATCGGGACCATCGCCGCCGGCGGCATCAGCTGGGTCCCCACCGGCCCGGACTTCGCCCGCTACCTGCCGCACGCCGCCTCCGGCAGGAAGATCGTCGGCGTGACGGTCTCCGGTGCCGGCCTGGTGATGGTGCCGATGGTGCTGATGGGCGCCGTGATGGCGGTGGCCTCGCCCGGCCTGGCGCAGGCCGCGGACCCGGTCTCCTTCCTCGGCGACCTGCTGCCGACCTGGCTGGCCGTGCCGTACCTGCTGACCGCGATCGTGGGCATGCTGCTGATCAACAGCCTCTCCATGTACTCGGCCGGCTTCACCGCGCAGACCATGGGCGTCCGGCTGCCGCGCGCCATGGCCGTCAGCATCAACGCCGTGATCTCGCTGGTCGGCGGCCTGCTGCTGATGCTGGTCGCCAAGAGCTTCCTGGGCTCCTTCATCACCTTCCTGATCCTGCTCGCCGTCTCCTTCTCGGCCTGGATCGGCGTCTACGCGGTGGACATGTTCCGGCGCCGTTCGCGTGCGGTGCGCTACGACGCCGCCGCGCTGATGGACACCAGCAGGAACAGCCGGTACTGGTACGTGGGCGGCTTCTGCTGGCAGGCGATGGTGTCCTGGGTGCTCGCGCTGCTGGCCGGGCTCGCCTTCACCAAGTGCGACTGGTTCGCCGGCCCGCTCTCCGACACCCCCATCGGCAAGTACGGGCTCGCCTGGGCGGCGACCATCGTGATCTCCGGCGTGATCATGGCCGTGCTCCCCGCGCCCCGGGAGAACACCCCCGCCACCGCCGGCCAGGCCGTCGGCCTCCAGGCGGAGCAGGCCGAGGCGGAGCAGGCCGAACAGGTCACCGTCTGACCGCACGGCGCGAACCTGCGCACACCCTCCGGACCGCCCGGTCGTCGGCTCAGTTGAGCCGGCGACCGGGCGGTCCCGTTCGGCGGCCTTCGACCGGCCGGGCGGTGGGGTGCAGGGCGGTGTGACGCCCTCGCGGCCGAGCGTCCGGCACCTCCGGTACGTCCGGTACGTGAAGCCGTGGATGCCGGGCGGATCGATCCCGTCCCGGCGGGCCTCGGGCGGCAGAGGCAGCCGGTACGGGCCGGGGGTGGCGGCCGGGAGCAGCCGCGCGTCGGCGAGGCGTTCGTTCCGGGGCGTGTTCCGCGCGCTGCGGTGCGGTGTCGAGCGGTGTCGAGCGGTGTCGCCGCGATCTGGGCGGTGAT
>NZ_JAFLNG010001015.1 GCF_017427025.1 Streptomyces sp. FH025 | reverse complement strand
GGTTTGCGGTTCGCCGTCCGCAGGCGACTCCGGCGGATTCGACACGCCGGGTGCCCGGCATCTGCGGACACGGAGGTGCCGGGGAGCGCGCTCGGGGGGTATGCGCTCCCCGGCAGGGGGTGGTGGCGGCCACCCGGCCGGAGCCCCGGGGCGTGGGACTCCGGCGGCCGAGACGGAATGCTAGACCTCTCGACGGGCGGTCGCCAGGGCTTTGACCAGCCAAGTTCGCGCCCTGGACATGCCATCACCGCCTGGCATATGACGTGTCGTCACCCCTGTCGCGACGGTCAGGCCGCGTTCCGCACCCGTACCGGTTCGAGGGCCCTCGGGGCGGCGGTGCCGTAGCCGCCGTGCAGCCGGTCCAGCCCGGCGGCGAGCGCGCGGCGGTCACCGGCCAGCCAGAGCCGCAGGGCGACGGAGAGCGCGGCACTGGCCGGCCCGGCCGAGGGCCCACCGGTGCGCGCGAGCCGCTCGCCCAGCAGCGGCAGCAGGTCCGCGACCGGGGCGGGCAGCCAGACGGTCAACGCGCAGGGCGCGGGCCGGGCCAGGACCCGGAGCAGCGGCAGCACCGAGCTGTCGTCGTGCAGCGCCGGGACGACCTCCAGCAGGCCGTCGACCGCCACCTCGGAGACGTCGCCGCCGTGGCCGCGGGCGAGGTCGCGCAGCAGCGCCCGCTCGGCGGCGGTGATCCGGACGGTCAGCATGACTTCGTCGTCACAGTCCATGGTCCCGGTCCCTGTCGTGGAGTTGATGGAGTCTGGAGGTGGTGGTGCCCGATCGGTCCTGTGCCCGATCGGCCCCGTGACCGATCGGTCCGGCATCCGGTCAGCCGGGTGCCCGGCCGGTCCCGCGCCCGGTCAGCCCCGCAGCGAGGGGATCCCCACCCCGCAACGGCCGTCCCGCACCGGTTCGATCAGTCCGTAGTGGCCGTCGTAGCGGCGGTACAGCACCCGGGCGCGGCCGTCGCCGGGGTCGGTGTGGCAGACGAACGGGCGGCCGGTGAGCCAGAGTCGGCGGGCCGCCTCGGGGAGGCCGAACGGGGGCTCCCGGTCGGTGTCCGCGGTCCACAGCTCCACCGCACCGCTCAGCGGGCAGCGGTGCACCACGCTGTCCCGTCCGCTCGCGGCGTCCGCGAACAGGTGGAACCGGCGGTCCAGCGCCACGAGTTCGCGTCCCGCCTGCTCGGGCGTCCGGCGGGCGAGCACGACCGCCTTGTGCCGGGCGATCCGCCGCTGGGCCAGCGGACGGTCCGCGAACTGCGGGCGGTAGGCGCTCTCGTAGGCGGCGGCCAGCCCTATGTCGCCCTGCTCGCGCAGCCGTCCGGCCCGTCCGGCGAGGGTGCCGAGCACCAGGTCGACGGCCTCCCGGGCGGTGCGGGTGGCGAGTTGCACCCGGACCGGGCCCAACTCGTCCAGTTCCACGCCCACCTGGGCGAGGGCGGGCCGGGCGATCGAGCGGTCGCGGCTGCGGGTGAGCCGCAGCCGCAGCCCGTGGGCGTCCGGGCCGAGGACGGTGGCGGTGTCCAGCGCCCGGGCCCGGGCGTACTCGGCGTCCTCGCGCGGCAGCTCGCCGCGGATCTCCACCCGGACGTCGAGGGCGGGCCGGTGGCGCAGACGGGTCATCAGGTTCCTCCTTCTCCGCCACCATGCTGGCCTTCGCACCGCCGTGCGGCGAGGGTCCAAAGACCCTGCCGTGCTGGCAAGTCGCGCGCCTTTCCGGCAACGGCGTCCACGCAGGTCAGCGACGTCCCCCCGGCATGGCGGAAACGCCGCGCGATCCGCCGTTGGAGTGATCCGTGCGCGTTCGGCGCAACGCCCTTGGAACCGGCGCGTTTGCCATGACGTGCGCCCTCCGACGAGGGACGTACGCGGGGCCGCAGTCGCCGGCCACCGCTTCCCGGCCGGCCCGCCGGTGCCCTTCCCAGGTACCGCCCGCACCGGCCTCCCGCTGGTGAGAGGTAATGTCATGTCCCTGCTGACCGAGGCCCGGAAGGCGATCGTCCC
>NZ_JAFLNG010001014.1 GCF_017427025.1 Streptomyces sp. FH025 | reverse complement strand
TGCAGCAGCTGCCACAGCGTCTGTTCGCGCAGCGGCGCGCGGAGGGCGAACAGGGCGCGCAGCTCGTCGGGGGTCAACGGGCCCGCGGCCGCGGCCGGTTCGGGCAGCGGGCGGGGGCGCAGGCCGGTGGTCGGGTCGCCGTCGATCCATCCTCGGGCGCGCCACCAGGCGACGGCCGCGCGCAGGGTGGAGAGCTCGCGGTTGAGCGTGCGCGGGTCGGTGCCGGTGCCGCGCAGGGCGACGGCGGCGCGCAGCCGTTCGGCGGCGTCCGGGTGGTCCAGCAGGGCGAGCGGGAGTACGGGCGGCCGGGCGCGCCGCCGTTCCGGGCCGGTGGGGGCGGGTCGGTCGGCGAGCGCCCAGGCCCAGGTGCCGAGCGCGATCCGGTAGATCCGCCGGGAGCCCTCGGCGAGCCCGGAGGCGGCCAGGTATCGCTCGACGGCGAGGCCGTACTCGACCGGGGGAAGCTCTGTCACGACTGCCTTCTTCCGCAGTAAATCGCCATCGCGAGAATCTCCGAAGTTTGCCGACATTCGCAGTAAACAGCAGTTCGGAGGCGCTTTCCAGAGTGATTTACTGCGGTAGCGGCCATTGCCCGAAGAATTGATGTCAAAAGACTCAAGTTTTTCGCCGGAACCCCTTGAACCGCGTTCCCGGGTGATCGCAGACTGCTGCCCATGGCAGTGGAAACCGAACGGATCCCGGCCCGCCGACGGTGGCTGGGAGACCGTCTCGCCGTGCTGGGCGAGCGCGACTTCACCCTCTTCTTCATCGGGTACACGACCTCCCTCCTCGGCTCCTCGATGGCCCCGGTCGCGGTGGCCTTCGCGGTCCTCGACGGGGGCGGCGGCGGCACCGGGGTCGGCTGGGTGATGGCCGCCCGGATCCTCCCGGTGGTCCTGGTGCTGCTGGCGGGCGGGGTGATCGCCGACCGGTTCGGCAGCCGCCGCCTGATGCTGGGCTCGGACGTCCTGCGCGGCCTCGTCCAGGCGCTGTTCGCCGTGCTCCTGGCGGCCGGGCACGCGCCGCTCTGGGCGATGGTGGCCCTGGTCGCGGCCTGGGGGGTCGGCGAGGGGCTGTTCATGCCGGCCTTCGGCGCGATCGTGCCCGACCTGGTGCGCCGCAGGGAGCTGCTGGCGGACGGCAACACCCTGCTGGGGCTGTCCCGTTCGGTGTCCACGGTGGCCGGCCCCGCGCTGGCCGGACTGCTGACGGCGTCCCAGGGTCCGGCGGCGGTGCTGCTGATCGACGCGGTGACGTACGGCATCGGCGCCCTTGCGCTGGCCGGGCTCCGGCTGCCGGAGCGTCCGGCGGCGGACGGCGACCGGGCCTCGATGGTTCGCGAACTGCGCGTCGGCTGGTCGGAGTTCGCCGCCCGCCCGTGGCTGTGGATCACCACCGCGTGGATGGGCCTGTTCAACCTGCTGGTGTGGGCTCCGTTCCTGGTGCTCGGCCCGCTCACCGCCCAGCGGGAGCTCGGCGGCGCCCGCGCCTGGGGCCTGGTGATGGGCGTGTACGGCGCCGGCGCGGTGGTGGGCGGTCTGCTGATGCTCGGCCGCCGGCCCGGTCGTCCGCTCGCGGCGGCCACCGCGGCCGGCCTGGGCTGGGCGCTGCCCTCCGCGGCGCTGGCGGTCGGGGCGTCGCTGCCCTGGGTGGTCGTGGGGGCACTGGTGGCGGGGCTCGGCTCGGCGGTCTGCGGGACGCTGCTCAACACCACGACGCAGGAGTGGGTCCCGGCGGAGCTGCTCGGCCGGCTGACCTCCTTCGGGGTGCTCGGCGCCTTCGTCCTCGGTCCGCTCGGGCTGGCGGCGGCCGGTCCGCTGGCGGAGCGGCTCGGCACCGGTGCGGTGCTGTTGTCCGGGTCGGTCTGGCAAGTTGCGGCCGGGGTCGTAGTGTTGGGCGTACCGGCTGTTCGGAACCGGCGCTGGGAGGAGGACCCGGGACACTGACTCACCCCTCGGACGGCTCCGGGGCGCACCCTCGGCCGCCGGTGCGGCCCACCGCGCACCG
>NZ_JAFLNG010001013.1 GCF_017427025.1 Streptomyces sp. FH025 | reverse complement strand
CCTGGCCGCCGGGCGTGCAGCAGCTCACGGGCGCTTCGGCCCGGTTCGCGCTCACGCCTGCGCCTCCAGCTCGGCGGCCAGCGCCTCCAGCCGCTCGCGCGGCAGCAGGCCGACGACGAAGGTGGCCAGCTGCACCGGGCTCACGCTCTCGATGGCGCTCATGTAGGGCCCGTCGACGACCGGTCCGAGGTGGGTGCGCAGCACCTTCGCGGCGACCGGGTCCGCCATGAGCTCGCCCAGCGGGGTGTTGACGCTGCGCGGCCCGTCCGGGAACTCCTCGGGGCGCGCGGCCGGCCGCCGGGAGGCCTCGACCTGCGGCTGCTGCGCGCGGGCCAGCAGGTGCTCGGCGGTCACCGGGCCGTGCTCGGGCAGGCCGAGCCGCTGGAACTGCTCGGCGGGCGCCTCGGCGAGCCGCAGCTGCTCGGTCAGCAGGGTGGCCATGCGCAGCTCCAGCTCGTCGTCGACGAGGGACCGCAGCTGCCCGGGGTCCTGCTCCAGGTCGAAGAGCAGGGTGCCGAAGGCGTACGGGTTGGCGATCGCGAAGCCGGGGACCTTGAGCACCGGCACGCCCTTGGTGAAGCCGAACGGTTCCGCGAGCCGGGCGTGGCGCAGCTCCTCGGGCCGGAAGCGGCCGCGCATGTGGGTGGGCATCAGGGTGTGCTCGGACAGCGGCCGGTTGGCCGGCTCGGCGCAGGCGCGCATGTAGACGTAACGGCCGTCGGTGACGCTGACGTGCCCGCCGAAGGAGCCGAACAGGCCCGCCTCGCGCACGGGCGCGTCGGAGGCGACGGTCTCGCGCAGGGGCCGGCCCAGCATGTCGGGCGTGCGGTCGACGCCGAAGTACTCCAGCAGGGTGGGGCCGATGTCGACGGTCTGCACGAGCGAGCCGCGGCGCTCGCCCCGGACGCGGGAGCGGGGGTCCCAGACGAACAGCGGGGTGTGGATCGTCTCGTCGTACCAGGGCTGGATGTTCTTGCCCCACCAGCCGTGCTCGCCGAGCAGCAGGCCGTGGTCGGTGCAGACGATCAGCAGGGTGTCGTCCCACAGCCGGAGTTCGTCCATGGTGTCGAGGACGCGGCCGAGCGAGGCGTCGCACATCGACAGCAGGGCCGCGTACTCCAGCCGCCCGTGCTCGACCTGCTCCTCGGTCTCCTGGACCTGCTTGTAGTCGGGCCAGTCGAAGTGCGGGCCGTCGTAGTCGTGCGGGTACAGCTCCTTGTGGCGGGCGTAGCTGTAGAAGGGCTCGTGCGGGTCGAAGGTCTCGATCTGTAGGAACCAGCCGTCCTCGGCGTGGTTGGTGCGCAGGAACTCCAGTCCGGCGTCGAAGGTGCGGGTCTGCGGGTGGTCGGCCTCGTCGGCGAGGTGCTGCCGGTTGACCCAGTCCTGGCGCCAGACCTCGCCGAGGCGCAGCCGCAGGCTCTCGGGGATCTCCGGGTCGGCGACCTGGCCCTTCCAGGCGTCGCCCTCCTGGCCGCGGAAGAACTCGAAGGTGCTGTAGCGGCCGTGGTAGGTGGCGCCGCCGTCCTCCCAGTAGTGCTGGTGGTCGGTGGCTAGGTGGGTGTGGACGCCACTGTTCTTCAGCAGCTCCGGCACGGAGTCGTCGAACGGCTCCAACGGGCCCCAGCCGCGGTGCAGGAAGTTGTACCGGCCGGTGTGCAGTTCGCGGCGGGCCGGCATGCAGGGCATCGACCCGGCGTAGCAGGTGTCGAAGGTCGCGGTCCGTTCGGCGAGCCGGGAGAAGTTCGGCGCGTGCACCCAGTCCGGGCCGTCGTAGGGCGGCAGGAAGCGCCGGTTGAGGCTGTCGAACATCACCATGATCGCCCGCATGGCGTCTCCTTCTCGCGGTGCTATGTGAGCGCGAATATATGTCAGAGGTGGGAGGTGATCGCTACCCTTGTCGCCATCTCTTAATCTGCCCGAAATGTTCTGTACTTTCCTTGACAGGGTCAGAGCCCAGGGCCGAGCCTCTAGCTGCACCCGAACATATGAGGCCTGTTCGGCCGGAGCCGC
>NZ_JAFLNG010001012.1 GCF_017427025.1 Streptomyces sp. FH025 | reverse complement strand
GGCGAGGGCCGCGGACAGTCTGCGCAACTGACCGGTCCTTTCCGGGGGTTGGGGTGCTTCGGTCATCAATAGGTGAAGCGCGGGTAATATTTCACATGTCACGGGTCACGTGGAAGGGGTCGGGAGTAGTCGAGCGCATGCGAAAGGGGCGCCGCACTCCCGGTGCGGCGCCCCTTCACTGACGTGTCGTCAGTTCGCGGTGTACTCCACGGCCACGCTGACCACCACCAGCGCGCCGTACACCGCCGCGAGGGTGGTCCGGCCGGTGGCGTGCAGGGCGAGCGCGGCGACGCCGAGGACCAGCAGCTTGAGCACGATCTCGACGGCGAGCGGCTGACGGAACCTCGGCCCGCCCGCGGCCAGGAACAGCCCCCAGGCGGCGGCCGCCAGGGCCGGCGCCCCGATCCCCAGCAGCAGCCGGGTGCCCAGGCTGGAGCCGGTCTTGAACCCCCAGTAGCAGAGCGCCGCCAGCATGGCGAGCTCCAGCCCGAAGGCGAGGCCCGCGTTGGTCGCCGTCAGCGGGGTCCACTGCCGCTGTCCGACCGGGCCCGGTCTCTCGATCCTCATCCGCGCGTTCTCCCCGTCCCGCCGAGCCGCCCGGGCCGGGCGGCGGTCACGCGGAGTGTTCCAGTCCGGCCCGGGCGGATCAACGGGTCAGCCCAGGGACTTCCGGAGGAAGGCGAGTTCGACCGCGGCGAGCTGCTCGTTCACGCCACCCGGAGTCATGTGGGTGACGCCCGGCAGTGGCACCACGCTGTGCGTGCGGCCGGCCCGGGTGAGCTCCTGGGAGAGCAGCAGGGTGTGCGAGGGGTGGACGTTGTCGTCGGCCAGCCCGTGGATCAGCAGCAGCGGCCTGGACAGCCCGGGCGCGTCGGCGAGCAGGGAGTCGGCGGCGTAGCCCTCGGGGTTGTCCTGCGGCAGGCCGAGGTAGCGCTCGGTGTACGCGGTGTCGTAGAGCCGGAAGTGGGTGGGCGGGGCGCCCGCGCAGGCGGCGTGGAAGACGTCCGGGCGGCGCAGCACCGCGAGCGCGGCGAAGTAGCCGCCGTACGACCAGCCGCGCACGCCGACCCGGCCGAGGTCGAGGTCCGGGTGCGTCTGCGCGAGCGCGTGCAGGGCGTCGACCTGGTCGTCCAGGGCCGCCTGGGAGAAGCGGCGGAAGATCGCCCGGGTGAAGTCGGGGGAGACGAACGGGGTGCCCCGGTTGTCGGTGGTGACCACGGCGAAGCCCTGGTCGGCCCACCACTGGCGGAGCTGCCAGCGGCGCGGCTCGGTGGCGACGGCCTGGTAGCCGGGCCCGCCGTACACGTCCAGCAGGACGGGCAGGCGGCGGCCGGGGACGTGCTCGCGCGGGTACACCACGGCGGTGGGCAGGGCGCGTTCGGTGACCCGGGCGAACCGCGGGCGGACGGTGTACGGCAGGGCGGCGCTCAGGTCGGTGAGCGGCAGTTCGCGGCCGTCGCGCCGTACGGTCCGGCGGACGCCCTCGGGGGCGGCGGAGGTGAGCAGCAGGGTGTCGCCGGCGGCGAGCGCGGAGTGCACGCCGGGGCCCCGTGCGACGAGGACCGGGGCGCCGCCGTCCGGGTCGACCAGGTGGACGTACTGGTCGGCCGGGTCGCCCTGGCCGGTTTCGCAGAGCAGTCGGTCGTCGTACCAGCCGACCACCCGGCGGATCTGCAGCCCGGAGGTGTCCAGCGGCTTGCCGCCCAGGGCGAGGCCGCGGGCCTGCGGGGTGTCGTGGGAGGTGAGCAGGCGGCCGTCGGGCAGCCGGGCGGGGGTGCCGGGCAGGTCGTCGACCCAGAACTCGTCGGTGGTGCGCGAGAGTTCGACGGTCGCGCCGGTGGCCGGGTCGGCGGTCAGCAGCAGCACGTTCTGCTGGAGCCGGTCGGCGACGGTGAGCAGCACCTCGCCGTCCGAGGCCCAGGAGGCGGCGCACACGTACGGGAACTCGGCGGCGTCCCAGCGGATTCGCACCCGGGTGCCGTCGAGGCCGAGCACCCAGAGCTGGACGTC
>NZ_JAFLNG010001011.1 GCF_017427025.1 Streptomyces sp. FH025 | reverse complement strand
GCCCCCGCGCCGGGTCCCCACAACACCGGGGAGCACCGTGTGGGGCCCGTCGGCCCTATCGGGTGAGGACCTGCTTCTCCCCCGCCTCCACCGCGAAGTCCAGCCGGTTGCCCGGCGGCGGGAACGGGCAGATGAAGTGGTCCGCGAAGGCGCAGGGCGGCAGGTAGGCCCGGTTGAAGTCGAGGACGGTGCGGCCCTCGGCGTCCGGCGCCGGCAGGGTGATGAAGCGGAAGCGGTAAGTGTCGGTGCCGCTGGTCGCGTCCGCGATCACGCCGGTGAGGCGGTCGCCGGAGCGGCCGACGGTCAGCGCGCGGTGCTCACCGGCGACGGTGAACTCGATCCTCCCGGTGATGACCAGCGGGCGGTCCTTGCCGTCCGCGTTCGGCACCACCACCGACTGTGCCTCGCCCTCGAACGGGGTGTAGGTGGCGGGCACGGCCCACTCGGGCGCGTAGGGGTACGCGGAGATGCCCGCGAAGGCGGCCCGGCGGGGCGCGGCCGGGTCGAAGACCCGCAGGGCCAGCTCGCCCTCGCGCTCGATCGGGACCAGCACCAGGTCGCCGAGGGTGGCGGTGTCGGCGGCCGGGTCGGTGTCCGCGCGCAGCAGCACCTCGCCGTCCACCGGACCGTCGGCGCCCGCGACGGTGATGCCGTCGCCCGCCGCGGCCCGCAGCCGGACGCCCTCGGCGTCGGCCCACCAGAGCCCGGGCAGGCCCGGGATCTCGACCTGCTCGGCCGCCAGCCAATGCGTGCCGGTGAGTGCGAGCTGGCCGTGCGGCGCGCTCACCGACGCCGCCCGGGCGTCGCTCCAGTGCTTCCAGTCCTCAACGGCCGTCGCCGTCATCTGTTCACCCTCCCGCTCCGGTTCGCGGACGGCCCGCTGTTCGGGCCGTCCGTCTCGGTCATCCTCCACAACACCGCCTGCGGGGACGGATCATTCCCCGGCCCCGGGAATCCACGGAACCGCAAGGAGACTGCAACGCGCCGCAAGGACACCGCAAGGAAGCGCAACCCTGCGGCAACACCGGGTGCGGCGGGCGCCCCGTGCGATCCCCGGGGGCACCGGTGCTCAGTCCTGCAATCGCCGGAACAGGCCCTCCTGCACCACCGACACCACCAGTTGCCCGCTCCGGTCGTAGAGCTGCCCGCGCGCCAGGCCGCGCGCGCCGTGGGCTATCGGGGACTCCTGCTGGTAGAGCAGCCAGTCGTCGGCCCGGAACGGCCGGTGGAACCACATCGCGTGGTCGAGCGAGGCCATGTCGAAGTGCCGGGTGCCCCACAGCGGCTCGACGGGGGCGCGGACGGCGTCCAGCAGCGTCATGTCGCTGGCGTAGGTGAGGGCGCAGACGTGGATCAGCGGGTCGTCCGGCAGCTTGCCGTTGGTCCGCAGCCAGACGCCGCTGCGCGCCTCCACACCTGCCAGCTCCTCCTTGTTCCAACGCAGCCGCTCGACGTAGCGGATGTCGAAGGGCTGGCGGCGGCTGATGAACGGGGGCAGTTCGCCGAGCCGGGAGCCGACCTCTTCCAGGGCGCTGGGCAGTTCCTCGGGCGCGGGGACCGCCGGCATCGGGTACTGGTGCTCGATGCCGCTCTCCTCCGGTCTGTGGAAGTCGGCGGTGAGCGAGAAGATCGACCGGCCGCCCTGGATGGCGAGCACCCGGCGGGTGGTGAACGAGCGGCCGTCGCGGATCCGGTCGACCTGGTAGACGATCGGCACGCCCGGCACCCCGGGGCGCAGGAAGTAGGCGTGCAGCGAGTGGACGGGGCGATCGCCCTCGACCGTGCGCCCCGCCGCGACCAGGGCCTGCCCCGCGACCTGGCCGCCGAAGGTGCGCTGCAGCGCCTCCTCGGGGCTGCGCCCGCGGAAGATGTTGAGTTCGATCTGCTCCAGGTCGAGCAGATCGACGAGGTCGTCGACGGGGGTACCCATGCGCACGCTTCCTCTCGTGTCTCGGATCGAATTCTCCAGCTCACTCGAATTCTCCGGCGACCCGAGTCATTCCCGTGCACCGG
>NZ_JAFLNG010001010.1 GCF_017427025.1 Streptomyces sp. FH025 | reverse complement strand
TCGGCCCGGCCGTGCGTCCGGCCGTGCGCCCCTGACGTACCGCCCGGTGCGCCCGGCCGTGCGCCCCTGACGTACCGCCCGGTGCGCCCGGCCGTGCGCCGCTGCGCTGACCGGGTGCATACGCTCAATTCACTTGGTGAGACCCGGACTTGGCGCCCGACCGTGAGGTGGTGGAGCATGGGCGCGTACCGGTCTTTCGCGGCGCGCTCGCGCCGCGGCCGGGGCCGTGCGCGTGCGGCGAGAGGAGGCGGGTGCGGTGAGTCCCGTGGCACGTCCGTTTCTGGTCCGGGGGAGGGCGGTTCCGCTGGCGAGATACCTGGCGGAGGAGGACATCGACGGTCTGGTGGCATGCTCGTGCATCGGGAACGAGGTCACCATCGACCTCCCCGACACGCGGATCCTGGTGAACCTGGTGGACGTCGGCGGGGTGGTGGGGCTCAACTTCCACATGGTCCAGGACGGCCCGGCCAAGGCCCGTACCTGGACGCGCCGGCTGCCGAGCGAGAGCGAACCGAAGGAACTCGCGGCGTGCATCGCCCGGGACGTCCGGACACTGGAGCGCGAACTCACACCGCTGCGCCGCCGGCCCCCGCGCGCGCAGCAGCGGTGCCGGCCGGGCATGGAATAGCCCGCGTCCGTAGGGTGGCGGCACCCGGAACCTCCCCGGCGGCTGCGGTCGGCGGCCCAGGCCCGGCGGCGCTTCGGCCGCCGGGCCTGGTCGTGCCTTCGCCGCGTCAGTAGGTTCTGGCGCTGAGCTGGCGTCAATGGGTAGGGATCATCCGGGGGTTGTGCCTGTGTGGTGCCCCGGGACCTACCGCGTCACCAGCCAGGACAGGCTCCCGGTCAGCTCCTTGCGCAGCGCGGGGTCCGCCACCGCCGGGGTGGGGTCGGTCGCGACGGCCGTCAGCAGGTGCGGCCGCGAGCGGGGGCCGGTCAGGTGCAGCGCGCCGAGGTCGGGCGCGGTGCGGCCGCGCAGCTGCGGCAGCTCGCGCCCGTCCAGGTACCAGTGCAGCAGGGTGCCCGGCACCGGCAGGTCGACGGTCAGCCGGTCCGTGGTCGTGAGCCAACTGCCGCTCGAGGTGGGGCTGGTGAGCGGCTTGGCGTGCCGGTAGAAGCCGGCGATCATCGCCTCGCGCCCGGGCAGGTTGAACTCGCGCCCGAGCGAGCGCATGATCGAGTTCTCGGTCGGCCGGTACAGACCCTTCGGATAGTAGCCGCCGCCCTCGTAGGCGCCGACCGTCCCGCCGTCGGGCGAGGACTGGCCGAGCCAGCGGGACCACTTGGCGCCCCGCGCGCGCATCCGGTCGGCGGTCAGCGTGCTGAGGTTGGCCTCGGGCGGCTCCTCGCCCTGGTACGCGCCCTGGCCGTCGTAGGCGTACTCGTCGGCGAGCTTGCCCAGCGAGTGCCCGGTCTCGTGCACCGCGATCTGGCCGGACTTCGCGTTGCCGCCCGCCACCGTGGCGATGCCCTCGTAGCCGAGCGGGGACTTGATGTCGTTGTAGCCCGCGCCGCCGTACTTGGTGCTGTTGGCCACCACGATCACCAGGTCCGCCTGCGGGGCCTTCGCGGCGTAGCGCTCGACCGCCTTCTCGTCCACGCAGAGCAGCCGCTCCACGTCGTCGCACCAGAAGTAGGAGCCGAGCGCGGTGTGCCGTACGGTCGCCTTGTCGGGGTCGCCGGTGACGCCGGACTCGGGGGAGACGGCGGACACCGCCCAGACGTTGAACAGTCCGCGGTAGGTGGCGTACGGCTCCACGGAGGTGAGCTCGCGCCACTTCTCGGTGGCGTCGGCGCGGAACCTGTCCTGCTCCTGGGCGGTGTAGCCGTCGCCGATCACCACCACGTCCAGCTTGGTGGCCGGATCGCCGTTGCGGACCAGTGCGGTGACCTCGCCGTCGGCCGCCGGTGCCGCCAGGCCCGCCGTGGGGGCGGCGAGGTAGGGGGAGGCGGCGGAGGCCTGGGCGCGGGTGATGCCGCCGTCCTCGGCGAAGACCTCGACCTGGTGCCGGGACTCGC
>NZ_JAFLNG010000101.1 GCF_017427025.1 Streptomyces sp. FH025 | reverse complement strand
CCCGCCTCCAGCACCCGGTGCGCCTCCGCGGCCTCGGTCAGCGGCAGCACCCGGTCCACCACCGGCTTCACCACTCCGGACTCGATCAGCGGCCACACGTGCTCCCGCACCGCCGCCACGATCGCCGCCTTCTCCGCCAGCGGCCGCCCGCGCAGGTTGGTGGCGATCACCGCAGCCCGCTTGCGCAGCAGCGTGTTGAGGTCCAGCTCGCCCTTCACGCCGCCCTGCAGCCCGATGACCACCAGCCGGCCGTTGACCGCGAGCGCCTCCACGTTCCGTTGCAGGTACTTGGCGCCCATGATGTCCAGGATCACGTCCGCCCCGGCCCCGCCGGTGGCCTCCAGGATCGCCTCGACGAAGTCCTGCCGGCGGTAGTCGATCGCGATGTCCGCGCCCAACTCGGTGCACCGGGCCAGCTTCTCCGGGCTGCCCGCCGTCACCGCGACCCGCGCGCCGACCGCCTTGGCCAGCTGGATCGCCATCGTCCCGATACCGCTCGCGCCGCCGTGCAGCAGCACCGTCTCGCCCGGCCGGAGGTGCGCCGTGAGGAAGACATTGGACCACACCGTGCAGGCCACCTCCGGCAGCGCCGCGGCCTGCTCCGGGCTCAGCCCCTTGGGCAGCGGCAGCAACTGCCCGGTCGGCACCGCGACCCGCTGCGCGTAGCCGCCACCGGACAGCAGCGCGCACACCTCGTCGCCGACCGCCCAGCCGGACACCCCCGCCCCGAGCGCCACGATCCGCCCGGCGCACTCCAGCCCCGGGTAGGGCGAGGCACCGGGCGGCGGGTTGTAGGCGCCCTTCCGCTGGAGCAGATCGGCGCGGTTGACGGCGGTGGCCGCCACCTCGACCAGGACCTCGCCCTCACCGGGCACCGGTTCGGGCACCTCGGCCCACACGAGCGCCTCGGGACCGCCGGGTACGGGAATCGTCATCGCATGCATGCCCCGAACCTACTGCGCTTCAGGGCAGTTCGGCCGTCAGACCCCACCCCGGCCGGTCGAGCGAATGACGATCACCCGGTCGGTGAGCTGGAGCACCGCGGCCTCCGGCTCGGTGTAGTTGAGCACCCGCCGGCCCCGGACCACCGCGACCACCAACTCCTCGCACTCGCGCGGACTGTGCCCGGCCTCGGCCCGGGTGACCGGGCGTTCGACCACGTCCATCCCCTTGCCGTACGTCAGCAGGTCCTCCATCACCGCCCCCGCGTGCGGGCTGAGCATCGACAGCCCGAGCAGCCGCCCGGCCGAACTGGAGCTGGTGACCACGACGTCGGCGCCGCTCTGCCGCAGCAGAGGCGCGTTCTCGTCCTCCCGCACCGCCGCGACCACGGTGGCGGCCTTGTTCAACTGGCGCGCCGTCAGGGTGATCAGCACGGCGGTGTCGTCCCGCTCGGGTGCGACCACCACCCGGGCCGCCGTGGGCAGGCCGGCGCGCACCAGGGTGTCGGTCCGGGTCGCGTCGCCGACCACGCCGACCAGGCCGTGCTGCGCGGCCTGGTCGACCACCTTGCGCTGCGGGTCGACGACGACGATCTCCTCCTTCTTCACCCCCTGGCCGAGCAGCGTGTCGACGGCGCTGCGCCCCTTCGTCCCGTAGCCGATGACGACGGTGTGCTCGCGCACGGTGGACCTCCAGCGGTTCAACCGCCATTGCAGGCGGGTCCGTTCGGTGAGCACCTCCAGCGTGGTGCCGACCAGGATGATCAGGAACACCACGCGCAGCGGGGTGATCACGAAGATGTTGGTGAGCCGGGCGGTGTCGCTGTACGGCGTGATGTCGCCGTACCCGGTGGTGGAGAGCGTCACGGTCGCGTAGTACGCCGCGTCCAGGAAGCTGAGTTCACCGCCCGCGTTGTCGTTGTAGCCGCCCCGGTCCAGGTACACGATGACCGTGGTGGCGACCAGGACGGCGAGCGCCAGCAGCAGCCGCGAACCGACCTGCCGGACGGCCGGCTCCGCCCGCCGGGCGGGCAGCACGATCCCGGCGTCCGCCCACGGCTCCGTCCCCGGCGCCGAAGCGCGTCGCAACCTGCTCATGCGCACCTCTCAGGGGTGAGCTCTCCCCCGGCCTCCGGCCGGGGGTACCCCCATCGCCCGCTCACGGCACCTCCACCAGTTCGACCGTCTCCCCCGCCGCCGCGCCGCCGGGCGGCACCACCGCCAGCGCCTCGGCCCGGGCGAGGCCGCGCAGCATCGCGGGCCCGTCGAAGGCGATCGGGACGACACCCCCGGCGGTGCGCCGCACCGGCTGCAGCCGGGTGTCCACCGGGTGCCCGGGCAGCGCGACCGCCGCCGGGGCGAGCGCGGGGGCGGCGACGGTGCGCCCGCTGCGGGCGTGCAGCAGCGGCAGGGCGAGCGTGACCACCCCGGCGACGGCCGCCAGCGGGTTGCCGGGCAGGCCCACCAGGTGGCGGCCGCCCGGGAGTTCGGCCAGCAGCATGGGATGCCCGGGCCGGACGGCCACACCGTCCACCAGCAGTCGTGCCCCGGCCTCGGCCAGTGCCCGGTGCAGGAAGTCCACCGGTCCGGCGGCCGTTCCGCCGGTGGTGACCACGACATCGGCGGTGGAGTGCCGCAGCGCGTCCCTCAGCAGTCCGAAGTCGTCGCGCACGCACCGGACTTCGGCCACCTCGGCACCGGCCGACCGCAGCCAGGGCGGCAGCAGTGGGCCGAGCGCGTCCCGGACCAGTCCCGGTCCGGGAATCCCGGCGGCGAGCAACTCGTCCCCGAGGACGAGGACTTGGACCACCGGTCGGCGCCGGACGGTGAGCCGGTCGTGGCCGCAGGCGGCGGCCAGGCCGAGCACCGCGGGGCCGACCACCGCCCCGGCCGGCAGCAACTCATCGCCCCGGTGGCACTCCTGGCCGCGCGGGCGGACGTCCTGACCGGTGGTCAACGGACGGGGCCCGCGGTCGTACAGCAGCGTGCCCTCCGCCCGGCCGTGCTCACGGCGCAGTACGGCGGTGGCGCCGGCGGGCAGCTGGGCCCCGGTGGCGATCTCCACGGCGCTGCCGTCGGCCAGCGGCGCCACCTCGGTGCGCCCGGCCAGCACCCGCCCGGCGACCCGCCAGGGCCCGGGGCCGGCGACCGCCCAGCCGTCCATCGCGGAGGTGTCGAAGGCGGGCAGGTCGGTCAGCGCGTCGAGCGGCTCGGCGAGGGTGTGCCCGAGCGTCTCGGCCAGCGGCAGTCCGAGCGCGGGCAGCGGGCGCGGCCCGGCCCGGCGCGCGGTCTCCCGGGCCCGCGCCCAGGTCAGCACGCCGGGGCCGGTGGCGGGGGCGGCGGCCACGGTGGTCCCTCCGACCGTGCTCACGGCTCCTCCGGTGCCGCGGCGGCGGCCCGGCGCTCGGCGAGTGCCGCCGCCCGTCGGGACGCCTCGGCGACGGCCTCCGGCCCGCCGCCCCGCTGCGCGGCCGCGTAGCCGATCAGGAAGGCGGTCAGCGGCGCGGCGGGCCTGGCCACTCCGTGCGCGACCACCCGGGCCACGTCGAGCAGTTCCCGGACGTCCACGTCCAGGTCGATGCCCAGGTCGGCCTTGACCTCGGCGATCCAGTCTTCCAGCGTGCGCTCCATGCGCCCATGCTGCCTGATCGGCGGTTTCGCGGTCGTGTTCGCCCCGGGTGCGGGGCGCGTCGTCTCCCTCACGGTCCGGGGGCCGGGGCCGTCAGCGGCTGTCGCGCCGCCGGGCCTGTTCGAGGTCCTCCCAGGTGTCGCAGTCGTAGGCGACGTTGTCGACGTCGGCCACCAGGATCCGGGCGAGGCCCCCGGTGAGCCGGCGCAGCGGGAGGCCGGCCGGCTCGCCGAGGGCGGCCAGCGCGGTGCGCAGCGGGGCGGTGCGGTAGGCGGCGGCGAGCGGCTGTTCGCGTCCGCCCGCGTCGACCAGGACGGCGGCGTTCGCGCCCGCCCCGGCCTCGTCGAGGGCGGTGACCAGCCGCTCGACCGTCCGCCGGTCCAGGAAGGGCAGGTCGGCGGCGAGCAGCAGCACGGTGTCGGCGGTGACCAGGTCGAGCCCCGCCGCGACGGCGGCGACCGGCCCGCCGCCGGGCGGCCGCTCCCTGCTCCAGCGGACCCCGTCGCGCACGGTCGGCCGGGCCGGGCCGACGACGACGGTGGTACGGGCGCCCGTGCAGGCGGCGAGCACCCGGTCCAGCAGGGTGGTCTCCCCCACGGTCAGGCCGGGCTTGTCGGCCCCGCCGAGCCGCCGGGCGGCCCCGCCCGCCGGGACGATCGCGTCGTACGGCGTCATGCGGCCAGTATCCCGCGCTACTCCTCCTCGCCGGCCTCCGGGGAACCGGCCTCGTCCTCGCCCGCCTCCGGGGAACCGGCCTCCGGGGAAGCGGCCTCCGGCGAGGCGGCCCGGGCGGCGGTGTTCGCGGCCGCGCCCAGGTGCAGGAAGGACGGCAGGGTCAGCTCCCCGTACCGCGCGTTCATCGCCGTGACCAGCGCCTCCGGGTCGTCCGGGTGCTCGGCCAGCAGCCGGTCGAAGTCCTGGAGGTACTCCCCCGTGAAGGCGAGCACCCGGGCCGCGTCGTCGCCCTGGTCCGGGGCGCGGTGCCCGGCGATCACCCGGTCCGCGCCGAGGTCGGCGATCCGGCCGAGGTTGTGCCCCCAGGTGGTGCGCTGGGCCGGGGTGGTGTCGGCGGTCCACACGTGGGTGCCGTTGGCGACGAAGTCCCCGGCGACGACGGTCCGGACGCTCGGCACGTGGACCACCGTGGACTCCCCGCAGTCGGCCTGGCCGAGCAGCAGCACCGGGATGACCTGGCGGTCGAGCATCAGCGGCTGCGGCAGCAGCGGGGCGGGGATCAGCGGGTGGTCGGGGATGTCGTCGCCGTACACCGGCTTCCACCGCGCGACCTTGGCGGCGACGGTGCTCCGGATGCCCTCGACCACGGCCGGCGCGGCCAGCAGCTGCGCCTCGGGGAAGAGCTTCAGCACCTCCTCGGCACCGAAGTAGTGGTCGGGGTGCTGGTGGGTGACCACGATGGCCAGCAGTCGGCGGCCCTTGCCCGCGACCCACTCGGCCAGTTCGCGTCCGGCGCTGCGGGTGAGCTGGGCGTCCACCAGGATCGCGGTCCGCTCGCCGAGGATCAGCGTGGAGGTGGCGAAGAAGGCCGACTCGGGGCCGGTGAAGACGGCGACCTCCAGCGGCCGGGCGGGCCGCTCGGCCTCCCCTGCGGTGCCGGTCGCGGCGGCGCCGGCCTCGACGGGCTCGGCGTCCACCCGCTCCGCGTCGGCGCTCTCCTCGGGCGGGGACGACGACGTCACGGGCTGCTCCCTCTGGTCGGCGGTCGGATTGTCTGCGCCCTACAGCATGGGAGCACCAACGGCCGAATGCCCGGAAGGCGCGCCCGGCGGGGCGTGCGTTCCGGGCCTGAGGCTCACGTCACACCGCGACCGGGGCGGCGACCTCCTTGCCGCGGCGGGTGGCCTGCTCCAGCGCCTGGGCCTTGGACGCGGCGGCCTGCGGGACGAAGTCGGCCATCGCCGGGACGCTCGCCGCCAGGGTGAACTCCGGGACGATGAAGTCGACCTCCAGCCCGAGCATGCCGGTCAGCACCTTCTCCAGGTAGGTGGTGACGAACTCGAACGGCTCGCGCGGGGCGCCCGGCGCGTACGAGCCGCCGCGGGCGGCGACCACGGTGACCGGGGTGCCCTTGGCGGAGGGCTCCTCGCCGGCGGTGCGGCCGACCAGGATCACCTGGTCCAGCCAGGCCTTGAGGGTCGAGGGGATCGTGAAGTTGTACATCGGGGTGCCGATCACGACGGCGTCGGCGCCCTCCAGCTCGGCCATCAGCTCCTCGCGCAGCGCGAAGGCGGCGGCCTGCTCGGCGTTGCGCGCCTCGGCCGGGGCGAAGCCGGCGGTGATGCCGTGCAGGTCCAGGTGCGGGACCGGCGCGGCGGCGAGGTCCCGGTGGATCACCGTGCCGTCCGGGTTCTCGGCCAGCCAGGCGGCACGGAAGGCGGCGGTGACCTCGCGGGAGACGGAGCCGTCGGCGACCGCGGAGGAGTCGATGTGCAGAAGCGTGGGCATGAGTAGCCTCCAGAGAATAAGTAGCTGCTGTTTCCGTCGCAGCTGCAAGTACGGTAGCAGCTTACTTTTCTATAGTCACTAGTGACAGGTCTAGTACGCTGGAGGCATGGCCGAACGCGGAGCAGTGACCGAAGGAGTCCCGTCCACCGCCGACGTGTGCGACGCGGGCGGCCACGGCGAGTGCGTCAACGTCGACCGGGCCCTCAACCGGGTGTTCACCCTGCTCGGCAAGCGCTGGACCGGCCTGCTGCTGGGCGTGCTCAACAACGGCGGCCCCGCCTACTTCTCCGAGCTGCGCCGGACCGTTCCCGGCATCAGCGAGCGCATGCTCTCCGACCGGCTGACCGAACTGGCCGAGGCCGGGCTGGTCGTCCGCGAGGTCGACGCGGGCCCGCCGCTGCGGGTCAGCTACCGGCTCACCGAGGGCGGCATCGCCCTGAAGCCCGCGCTCAACGAGCTGGCCGTCTGGGCCGACCGCTACCTGCCGGAGAGCCCCCTCAAGGACGGCTGCTGACCGGGCCCGTACCCGCCCCCGTCCTCCGGGAACGACGAAGGGCCCGCCCGCCGGAGTACGGCGGACGGGCCCTTCGGCCGTGGAACGGGACGGCGGGTCAGCGCTTCTTCGCGCCCCCGCGCAGTCGCGCCACCCGGTCGGAGATCCCCCAGGAGGTCACCCGCCAGAGCGCCTCGACGACGATGTTGCGGCTCATCTTGGACGCGCCCAGCTCGCGCTCGACGAAGGTGATCGGCACCTCGGCGACCTTGAACCCGGCCTTCACCGTGCGCCAGGCCAGGTCGACCTGGAAGCAGTACCCGGCCGAGGCCACCTCGTCCATGCCCAGGCCCAGCAGGGTCTCCTTGCGGAAGGCCCGGTAGCCGCCGGTGACGTCCCGGATCGGCACGCCCAGCATCAGCCGCGAGTAGGTCGAGCCGCCGCGCGACAGCAGCAGCCGCGACTTCGGCCAGTTCACCACCCGGCCGCCCGGCACCCAGCGCGAGCCCAGCACCAGGTCGGCACCGCGCAGCGCGCTCAGCAGCCGGTCCAGCTCCTCGGGCTGGTGCGAGCCGTCCGCGTCCATCTCGACCAGGACGTCGTAGCCGTGGTCGATGCCCCAGCGGAAGCCCGCGAGGTAGGCGGCGCCCAGGCCCTCCTTGCCCTTGCGGTGCATCACGTGGACGTTGAGGTCCTCGGCGGCCAGCTTGTCGGCCAGCTCGCCGGTGCCGTCCGGGCTGTTGTCGTCGGCGACCAGCACGTGGGCCTCGGGCACGGCGGCGCGCACCCGGCCCACGATCCGCTCGACGTTCTCCGCCTCGTTGTAGGTCGGGATGATCACCAGGACCTTGCCGAGATCAGCAAAACTCTGCTGGTTCACGGTCACGTACAAACCTCTCGGCCGATGGCGGGGGGTGTCAGAACACCGTCGCCCGCAACTCTGGAAACGCGGCCCCGCCGACAGCCCGCCGACGGAACGACCGCGGTGGAGATTGCTGTGCGGGGCGGAGACTACTGCGTTTTGGCATCCTACTACCGCGCCCGGGAACCACCGGTCCGATCATGGCACTCCCACCGGATGCCCACCGTTTCCCCCTGGGTGGTGAGGGTCGGCTAGGGTCGGTGACCTTGCCCGTGCCCGGACCCGCCCGCACGCCGGGGCCGCCCCGGCGATCCGGCACACCCGCCCAGACAGCGAAGGAGTAGGACCGCGCGCATGGACAGGCTCGTCAACACCGTCCGCCCGTACGCCTGGGGGTCGCTCACGGCCCTGCCCGAGCTACTGGGACAGGAGCCGACCGGCGAACCACAGGCCGAGCTGTGGATGGGCGCCCACCCCGGCGACCCGTCCCGCGCCGACCGCGGCGAGGGGCCCCGGCGACTGGACGAGCTGATCGCGGCCGACCCCGAGCGCGAGCTGGGCGCCGCGAGCGTGGCCAGGTTCGGCCCGACCCTGCCGTTCCTGTTCAAGGTGCTCGCCGCCGGCATCCCGCTGTCCATCCAGGCGCACCCCACGCTCGACCAGGCCCGGGCCGGCTTCGCCGCCGAGAACGCCCTCGGCATCCCGTCGGACGCCCCCGAGCGCAGCTACCGCGACGCCAACCACAAGCCCGAAATGGTGTGCGCACTCGGCGATTTCGAGGGCCTGTGCGGCTTCCGCCGGCCCGCCGAGGCGGCCGGGCTGCTGGCCGCGCTCGCGGTGCCCGGGCTCGCCCCGGTGATCGACCGGCTGCGCCTCGCGGACGAGCCCGAGGCGTTGCGCGGCGCCCTGGCCGCCGCCCTCGCCCTGGACGGGGAGACCGTCCGGCACACCGTCGAAGAGCTGGCCCGCACCCGCCCGGACGGCGAGCACGCCCCGTACGCCCGGATCGCCGAGGACTTCCCCGAGGACCGCGGCGTGATCGCCGCCATGCTGCTCAACCATGTACGGCTGCGGGCCGGCGAGGCGCTCTACCTGGGTGCCGGGGTGCCGCACGCCTACCTGTCCGGCGTCTGCGTCGAGCTCCAGGCCAACTCGGACAACGTGCTGCGGGCCGGCCTCACCCCCAAGCACATCGACGTGCCGGAGCTGCTGAAGGTCGTGGTCTTCGAACCCGGTGCGCCCGAGGTGGTGCACCCGGTCGCGGTCGGCGGCACCCCCGGCGAGCAGCTCTACCCCGTCCCGATCGACGAGTTCCGGCTCTCCCGCTTCGAACTGGACGGCGTCGAGCGGGAGATCGACGGCCGCACCCCGCAGATCCTGCTCTGCACCGGGGGCACGGTACGGCTGACCGCCGCCGACGGCACCGTGCTGGACCTCGCCCGCGGCCAGTCCGCCTTCCTGCCGGCCGTCGGCACCCCGACCCGCCTCTCCGGCACCGGCGGCACGCTCTTCCGCGCCACCGTCACCGTCTGACCGGGGCCGCGGGCCGCCGTAATTCGGTTGACCCCGGCAGGGGGCGCCGCTGCACTGTGACGAGGCGTCACACGTCGTGGCGTCGGCATCCCCAGGAGGCAGCGGTAGCAATGGAGATCCGTCCCACCACCGAGCAGGACCGCGGCGTCTTCGTCGACACCCTCCACGCCGCGTTCGCGCGCTTCCCCGAGACGCCGGGCGAGGACGGCGGCGGGGTCTGGTGGGCGGCGACCGAGATGGACCGCAACCTGCTCGCCGTGACGGCGGAAGGGCGGCCCGTCGGCACCGCCGGTGCGTACTCCCTGGAGCTCACCCTGCCCGGCGGGGCCGTCGTCCCGGTCCCCGGGGTGACCTCCGTCGGCGTGCTGCCCTCGCACCGGCGCCAGGGCGTGCTCACCGCGATGATGCGGCACCAGCTCGACGACGTGCGGGCCCGGGGCGAGTTCCTCTCCGTGCTGCTGGCCTCCGAGGCCGTGATCTACCGCCGGTTCGGCTACGGGCCGGCGACGTACACCCAGCGGCTGACGGTGCCGCGCCACCGGGCCGCCCTCGCCGCGCCCCGGGCCGGCGGCGGGGACACCGGATCGGTCGAACTGCTGCGCCGCGCCGAGTGCGTGGACCTCCTGGAGGAGGTCTACGACCGGTACCGCCGCGCGCAGCCCGGCGCGCTGTCCCGGCCGCACCACTGGTGGGCCCTGGGCGCCGGGCAGCCCCCGATCGCCCCGGCGCCGCGCTACGTCGCCGTCCACCGCGACGCGGACGGCGTCCCGGACGGCTACGCCAGCTACTCGGTCAGCGGCGACACCCTGACGGTCGACGAGGTCATCGCCCTCGACGACACCGCCCACACCGCCCTGGCCCGGTACGCGCTCGGCCACGACCTGATCACCGAGGTCGTGTTCAAGCACTTCCCGCCGGAGCACCCGCTGCGCTGGCAGCTCGCGGACTTCAACGCCGGTCAGCTGACCAACCACACCGACTGGCTCTGGGTCCGGCTGCTGGACGTCCCGCGCGCGCTGACCGCGCGCGACTGGTTCACCGACGGCGAGCTGGTCCTCGACGTGGACGACCCGTTCCTCGGCGAGCACCACCGCCTCCTGCTGACCGTCCGGGACGGCAAGGCCGACTGCGTCCCGACGGACCGGGAGCCCGACCTCTCCCTGGACGTCAGCGACCTCGGCTCGGTCTACCTGGGCGGCACCGCCCCGAGCACGCTGGTGCGCGCCGGACACGTCCGGGCCCACCACCCTGGCGCGGCCGCCCTCGCCGACGCCCTCTTCCGCGCCGAGCGCGCCCCGCACTGCCTGCACTGGTTCTGACACCGGTTCTGACACCGGCTCTGACCGCACGCACGCGGCCCGTCGAGAGCGGTCGCTCCCGACGGGCCGTGAACCGGGACGCCGGGCGGCAGGAACGTTCCCGCCGCCCGGCGTCGCTCAGTCAGTCCGTTTCTCCTGACCGCCCGGGCCCGGACCCACGCCCGTGGCCACCAGCGCCGACTCCGCCGCCCCCGGGGCCTGCGCCGGGACGACGGCCGGCGCCGGCCGCTCCAGGGACTGCTGCGGCCACCGCCGGTTCGCCGCCGTGGTCAGCTTGCGGCCCAGCTTCTGGAACGGGATCTCCACCAGCCGGTACACCACCCAGCAGGCCACCAGCAGCAACGCGACGTACCCGGCCACCCACGACCACCGCTCCAGGGGCGGCAGCGAGGCCAGCTTGTCCGGGTAGTAGTTCCGGTCCCAGCCGAACCGCCACAGCAGGAACATCTTCACCGGCCAGTGCATCAGGTAGACCGAGAAGCTCACCGCGCCCAGCCAGACCAGCGCGCGCGGCAGCCGCCGCTTGCGCAGCAGGAAGAAGAAGCCGAACGACGCCCACGCCGCCAGGTAGGCGTTGGTCCACGCCGTCCAGGTGAAGGTCGAGGTCGCGTGCGCCATCGCGTCCCGGTTGTACATCCACCCCACCAGGGCGCCCGCCACCACCACGAACCCGACCGACAGCCAGGCCTCGATCCGCTCGATCTGCCCGTGCTGCGCCCGGTAGATCACCGTGCCCGCGAACATCGTCGCGAAGATGGTGAAGGTCTCGAACGCGGGCACCCGGCCGTTGGTGAACACCAGCACCAGACCGAGCCCGCCCAGCAGCAGACCGCCGGTCCTGGCCAGGGACGCGTTGCCGCTGAGCATGCAGAGGACGCCCATGCCCACGATGACCACGGCGGCGCCCGTGAGGTTGATGATCGCCTGGGCGCTGGTCTGCAGGCTCCACGAGGGGATCACGACGCCCAGCGCGAGTGCGATCGCCCCCGCCCCGACCGCGATCGGTGCGCTGCGCCGGTGCCAGGCGAACGTGAAGAGGCTGCTGACGAAGAAGTAGAAGAGCATCTCGTACGTCAGCGTCCAGCTCACACTGAGCCCGTTCACCACGCCCAGCACGTCCGTCAGCATCAGGCCGTTGCCCGCCAGCCAGAGCTTGTCGTGCTTGAAGCCGTCGAAGGTGAGGACCTGGTAGTCGTGCGGCAGGACGAACTCGGCGAAGAGCATGCTCACGATCAGCGCCGGGTAGATCCGGAAGATCCGGCCGATCCAGAAGGCCCGGACGTCACCGCGGCGCTCCAGCGAGGCCGGGATGATGTACCCGCTGACGATGAAGAACGCGATGACCCCGTAGAAGCCGAGGTCGAAGTTGGCCGAGATGGTGGCGCCGTGCGGGATCAGTTTCAGGATCTCGAAGTGATGGGCCGCCACGGCCAGTGCGGCGATCCCGCGCAGCGCGTCCAGCCAGCCGAGCCGGCTCCCCGGAGCGGCGGCGCGGTCCCCCCGCCCGGCCCTCCCTGCTCTCCATCGAGCCAGTGATCCCTTGGTCGTCATCCGCCGGAGACTAGCCCATCCGGGGGACCCCGCCCCGGCCGGGGGTCAGTGCCGGGGCGGCCCCCTGCCGGTCTGTCAGTCCCGGGTCATGTCGACGAAGCGCGAGTAGTGGCCCTGGAAGGCCACCGTGATGGTGGCGGTGGGGCCGTTACGGTGCTTGGCGACGATCAGGTCGGCCTCGCCCGCGCGCGGGGACTCCTTCTCGTAGGCGTCCTCGCGGTGCAGCAGGATGACCATGTCCGCGTCCTGCTCGATCGAGCCCGACTCTCGGAGGTCCGAGACCATCGGCCGCTTGTCGGTCCGCTGCTCGGGGCCACGGTTCAGCTGGGAGAGCGCGATGACCGGGACTTCGAGCTCCTTGGCCAGCAGCTTGAGGTTACGGGACATGTCCGAGACCTCCTGCTGGCGGTTCTCGGCCCGGCGGGAGCCGCCGGACTGCATCAGCTGGAGGTAGTCGATGACGATCAGTTTGATGTCGTTGCGCTGCTTCAACCGCCGGCACTTGGCGCGGATCTCCATCATCGACAGGTTCGGCGAGTCGTCGATGAACAGCGGTGCCTCGCTGACGTCCGGCATCCGGCGGGCGACCCTGGTCCAGTCGTCGTCCGTCATGCTGCCGGAGCGCATGTGGTGCAGCGCGACCCGGGCCTCGGCGGACAGCAGGCGCATGGCGATCTCGTTGCGCCCCATTTCGAGCGAGAAGATCACGCTCGGCAGCTTGTTGTGGATCGAGCAGGCCCGGGCGAAGTCCAGCGCGAGGGTGGACTTACCCATGGCGGGGCGGGCCGCGATGACGATCATCTGACCGGGGTGCAGCCCGTTGGTGAGCTGGTCGAAGTCGGCGAAGCCGGTCGGCACGCCGGACATCTGGCCGTTGCGGGAGCCGATCGACTCGATCTCGTCGAGGGCCCCCTCCATGATGTCGGCGAGCGGCGCGTAGTCCTCGTTGGTGCGCTGCTCGGTGACGGCGTAGATCTGCGCCTGGGCGGCGTTGACGATCTCGTCCACGTCGCCCTCGGCCGCGTAGCCCATCCCGGCGATCCGGGTGCCGGCCTCGACCAGGCGGCGCAGGACGGCGCGCTCGTTGACGATCTGGGCGTAGTACTCGGCGTTGGCCGCCGTCGGGACGGAGTTGACCAGGGTGTGCAGGTAGGAGGCGCCGCCGACGCGCTGCAGCTCGCCGCGCTTGGTCAGCTCGCCGGCCACGGTGATCGGGTCGGCCGGCTCGCCGCGGGCGTACAGGTCGAGGATCGCGCCGTGGATCATCTCGTGCGCGGGCCGGTAGTAGTCGGCCGGCTTGAGCACCTCGACCACGTCGGCGATGGCGTCCTTGGACAGCAGCATGCCGCCCAGGACGGACTGCTCGGCGGCGAGGTCCTGCGGGGGGACGCGCTCGAAGCCGTCCGCGCCGCCCTGGCCGCCGTCCTCGCGGTCGTCGCGGCGGTCGCGATCACCCTTGCCGTTCTTGAAGCCGCCCTTGCGGAAGCCCTCGCCCCGGCCCCCGCCCTGACCGCTCTGGCCGCCCTGGCCGCCGCGGTTGCGGGAGACCGGCAGCCGGTCGCCGGGGCCGGCCGGGAAGGGCGCGTCGTCGAAGGCACCGGCCGGGAAGGGGTCCTCGGCGGTCTGCCAGTCCTCCTCCGGCGGCGGGGCGTCGTGGTCGTCGTACTGGGGGCCGGTCACGCGTGTTCCCCGATCAGCGAGTGGTGCGAAGTTGGAGCGGGCCTTGCCGGTGGCTGGGTGGAGCGGATCCGCTCCTCTTTGTACGCCACGGCTCCGACAAATCGGACGCCGGGGCGGGCGGGAGTGTCGGGCGGACGGCCCACGCTAAGGCGCCGGACGCCCTTGCGCCAAGACGGTTATCCACAGGGGGTGTGGATGAGTGGCCCCTGCCTGTGGAGAACTGCCGCAAAGCTGTGGACACCCCTGTGGACGTCCCTGTGGATAACCCGACGATCGATCCACCGTCAACCGGCTGACCTGCGATTCCCCCGCCCCGGGCCTGTGCATGAGAAATTCTTCACACGCCGCCGAACGGCTGTGGGCACGGAGCGGGTCGGGTGCGTCGCTCAGGATTTCGAGTAATGACTGAATTGGCATGGTGACCATTACCTGTGGATGAGTACCCTGGAGCCCATGACCGCCGCCCCCTCAGCGCCCCCCAGACGCCGGCACGACCGAGAGATCCTCGCCCTCGCCGTGCCGGCCTTCGGCGCACTGGTCGCCGAGCCGCTCTTCCTGATGGCCGACTCCGCGATCGTCGGCCACCTCGGCACCCCCCAGCTGGCCGGGGTCGGGGTCGCCTCCGCCGCCCTCACCACCGCGACCGGCGTGTTCGTCTTCCTCGCCTACGCCACCACCGCCGCGGTGGCCCGCCGGATCGGCGCCGGGGACCGCCGGGGCGCCGTCCAGCAGGGCATCGACGGACTCTGGCTCGCCCTCGGCCTGGCCATCCCGGTGGTCCTGCTCACCCTGCTGCTGGCCCCCTGGGCGGCCGAGGTGCTGGGCGCCTCGCCGACCGCCGCGCCGTACGCCGTGACGTACCTGCGGATCAGCTCCCTGGGCATCCCGGCGATGCTCCTGGTGCTGGCCGCCACCGGGGTGCTGCGCGGCCTCCAGGACACCCGTACACCGCTGCTGGTGGCCGTCGCGGGCTTCACCGCCAACATCGGCCTGAACGTCGGCCTGGTGTACGGCGCCGGACTCGGGGTGGCCGGCTCGGCCTGGGGCACCGTGCTGGCGCAGACCGGGATGGCCACCGTCTACCTGGTCGTGGTGGTCCGCGGCGCCCGCCGGGAGCGGGCCACGCTGCGGCCGGACGCGGCGGGCATCCGGGCGAGCGCGCGGGCGGGCGGTCCGCTGCTGGTCCGGACGCTCAGCCTGCGCGCGGTGCTGATGCTCGCCACCGCGGTGGCCGCCCGGCTCGGCGACGACCAGGTGGCCGCGCACCAGATCACCATGACCCTGTTCAGCTTCCTGGCCTTCGCGCTGGACGCCATCGCGATCGCCGGGCAGGCCATCATCGGCCGCTACCTGGGCGCCTCGGACGTCCCCGGCGCCCGGGCGGCCACCCGGCGGATGGTCGAGTGGGGCATCGGCTCCGGGGTGGTGCTCGGCCTGCTGGTGGTGCTCGCCCGCCCGCTGTACGTCCCGCTCTTCACCCCCGACCCGGTGGTGCAGGGGCAACTGCACACCGCGCTGCTGCTGCTCGCGCTCAGCCAGCCGGTGGCCGGGCTGGTCTTCGTGCTGGACGGGGTGCTGATGGGCGCCGGGGACGGCCCGTACCTGGCCTGGGCGGCGCTCGCGACCCTGGCCGTGTTCGCCCCGGCGGCCCTCCTGGTGCCGGCCACCGGCACCGGGCTGGCCGGGCTCTGGTGGGCGATGAACCTGTTCATGCTGGTCCGCGCCGCCTTCCTGGTCGCCCGCGCCCGCGGCGGCCGCTGGCTGGTCACCGGCGCCGTACGGGGCTGAGGAGCCGCGCGGAGCCAGGAACCGCGGGGGCCGGGAGGTACCGGGCCGGGAAACGACCGAGGGCCGGACTCCCCGGGAGGAGTCCGGCCCTCGGGCCACTGCTACGGAGCTCAGGCAGCGACGACCGCGATGTCCAGGTTGGCCAGGACGTCGGAGTGCAGCTTGACCGAGACCTTGTGGGTGCCCACGGTCTTGATCGGCGAGGCGATCGCGACGGCGCGCTTGTCCACCGCCGGGCCGCCGGCGGCCTTGATGGCCTCGACGACGTCGGCCTGGGTGACCGAGCCGAACAGGCGGCCGGCCTCGCCCGAGCGAACGGCCAGCTTGACCTGGACGCCCTCGAGCTTGCCCTTGACCTCGTTGGCGGCCTCAAGGGTCTGGATCTCGTGGATCTTGCGGGCGCGACGGATGGCGTCGACGTCCTTCTGACCACCCTTGGTCCAGCGGATGGCGTAGCCACGCGGGACCAGGTAGTTGCGGGCGTAGCCGTCCTTGACCTCGACGACCTCGCCGGCGGAGCCGAGACCCGGCACCTCGTGAGTGAGGATGATCTTCATTACTGGGTCACCCTCTCTTAGCGCGCGGTGCTGGTGTAGGGCAGCAGCGCCATCTCACGGCTGTTCTTCACGGCCGTGGCGACGTCGCGCTGGTGCTGGGTGCAGTTGCCGGTGACCCGGCGGGCACGGATCTTGCCGCGGTCGGAGATGTACTTCCGCAGCAGGTTCGTGTCCTTGTAGTCAACGTAGTTGACCTTGTCCTTGCAGAAGACGCAAACCTTCTTCTTCGGCTTGCGAGCAGGCGGCTTCGCCATTGTGTGCTCCATTTGGGGTTCACGGCCCGGCGGGCGTCCGGGGACGCCGGCGGCCGGGCCGCACGAAATCTGTCAGCTCTTAGAACGGGGGCTCTTCCGAGTAGCCGCCGCCGGAGTTTCCACCCCAGCCGCCGCCGCCCTGGTTCCCACCCGACGGAGCGCTGGACGCCCACGGGTCGT
>NZ_JAFLNG010001009.1 GCF_017427025.1 Streptomyces sp. FH025 | reverse complement strand
AAACCCGGCTGCTGCTGGTGCACGCCGCCGCCCGGATGCCGGTCGGGGTCGGGCACGGAGGGGCCGGCGGTCGCCGGGTGGGCCGCCGGACTCGACGGCCGCCCACGCGAAGCGCCCGGCTGGGAAACCCCAGCCGGGCGCATGTGTGAACTGCTCGCGGCCTGATCAAACCGGCCACGTGTGGCGACTCCTGGAAACCGTCCCGCAGCCGCGGAGCCCTCGGCGTCGGGGACGCCGGGTCAGTTGGCCGGACCCCAGACCCAGTAGCCGGTGTTGGAGGAGTAGACGCCCACCGACAGGGACTGGCCGGGGCCGTCGTAGACCCAACCGGAGAGGCTGCCACCGGTGCTGTACCACTTGATGGAGTTGGCGTTGTTGTCCCGAATGGCGAAGGCACAGGTCGAGTCGTTGCGGTTGGGGTCGGCCTGCATGTAGTCGTGGCCGTTGATCACCGTGATCTGCTCGGTGACCTCACAGGCACTGCTGTTCCAGAGCACGTAGTTGGCTTCGGTCGCCGAGGCGGTGCCGGCGGCGATCGTGACACCGAGGACCGGGAGCGTGGCCAGGACGGCGACGCGCTTGGCGATGTGTGACATGCGCATGCGGAATCCCCTTGCGGTGTGTAAGGTCGTGGATCGCTGTGCGAGTTCAGGTTGACCGCCCGGTGGCACGGAGGTCTTGGACGAATGCGCGCGGGCCAGCTCAGGGTGACGGTCGGCGCCGGCCAAGGGTGTCCGGACCGTCGACAGGGTCGACGGCGGGTGGTGAGGGTGGCGAGGTTCGGCTGAGCAGGCAGGCCTTGCAGCCAAAGGGGGCGGGGCCGCAGCTCCCGATCGCGTACGAGTCGCCGGGCGCGGTGGACGGCCGCAGCTCAGTACCGGCACCGTCGACGATCGGCAGCCAGGTGTTGGCGGTGGTTCCGTGGAGCGCCCGACCGCACTGTGCGCCGGGCCGGGCCGAGGGCGGGCAGCGCGGCCCGGGCGGCGGCGCGCCTGGTGAAACGGAGCTTGCGCGTACGCATGGTGGCTCCTGTTCGGTGACCGAGGAGAGCGGGGCTTCCGTCTCACCGGGCTGACGTGGCAGGGCCGTTGGCGTCTTGGACAAATGCAGGCGACTCGCGCGGGGGAGACGAGAGTGTCCTTGGCATGCACGGAAAGCGAGCTGACGGTCGGCCGCCCCGGGGGCGGGTTGAGGGGCAGGGTGGTCGGCTACTACGGGTTCCGCGCGAGCAGACGTGGGTGCCACCTGGTGGTGCCCGACGGCTTGATCTGGATGGTCTTCGGCTTCGGGGCGCCGATCCGGATCGCCGACGCCGCCGGGCGGGAGCCGGCGGTGGAGGCGGTCTCGCTGGTCCGTCCGGTCCAACTGACTGCGGTGGAGGTGCGGTTGCCGCCGCTGGCGCAGGGGGTGGTGGCACTGGTGACCCCGCCGACCGCGCACCGGCTGTCCGGGATCCCGATGACCGCCTGGGACGGCCGGGAACTGGAGCCGGCCGGGTTGCTGGGTGTGCCGTCGGCCGTACTGGGCGGGCGACTTGCCCGCTGCGGCGGCTGGCCGGAGCGATTCCGGCTGCTCGACGACCTGTTCCGGCGCCGACTGCACGGCGGGCCGCCCGGCCATTCGCAGGTCGACCGGGCCTGGCACGCACTGCGGCGCACCGGTGGACGGGTGCCGATCGAGCACCTGGCCGCCGACACGGGCTGGAGCCGGCGCTATCTGGAGCAGCGCTTCGCCGAGGAGGTGGGCCGCTCACCGAAGGCGATCGCCCAGGTGCTGCGGCTGCGGACGGCGGTGCGCCGGATGGCGGCGGGTCTGCCGCTGGCCGAGGTGGCGGCCCGCGCCGGGTTCTACGACCAGTCGCACTTCAACCGGGTCTTCAAGGCGATGATGGGCTGTACCCCCACCGGGCTGCCGGCCAGGCGGCTGGGCAGGGAAGGGCTCGGTACAGGGCTCAGGGCAGGGCTGGGGTGAAGGCGGCCGGCCGGTCGGCGTCCAGACGATAGGGTGCGCCGGATCAC
>NZ_JAFLNG010001008.1 GCF_017427025.1 Streptomyces sp. FH025 | reverse complement strand
TCCAATCCGGAAGCGAATTCGCCAGCATCAGCACCGAGCACCACCGCCCGCTGCTCCAACGCCGCACGCGACACAGCCAACGACCAGCCGATACCGGCAAGATCCACATCCTGGCTCTGCTCCACGAAAGCCGCCAGCCGCTCCGCCTGACCCGCAAGCCCCGCCACCGAACGCCCCGACACCACCCACGGAACAACCGGCAGCACCGCACCAGCACCACCGGAGACAGGAACATCCTCTTCAGGAGCCTGCTCGATGATCACGTGCGCATTGGTGCCACTGATGCCGAACGACGACACACCCGCACGCCGTGGACGCTCCTCCGAGTGCGGCCAGGGCACCGCCGACGTGGCCAGCCGCACCGCGCCGGCGTCCCAGTCCACGTGCGAGGACGGCTCCTCGGCGTGCAGTGTCCTCGGCAGCTGCTCGTTCTGCAGCGCCAGCACCATCTTGATGACACCCGCGACACCTGAGGACCACTGGGTGTGTCCGATGTTCGACTTCAGCGAACCCAGCAGCAACGGCCGATCGGCCGGACGCCCCTGGCCGTACGTCGCCAACAGCGCCTGCGCCTCGATCGGGTCACCCAGCGGGGTCCCCGTCCCGTGGCCCTCGACCACGTCCACATCACCTGCGGACAGGCCGGCGTTGTTCAGGGCGGCACGGATCACCCGCTGCTGCGAGGGACCGTTGGGCGCCGTCAGACCGTTCGACGCACCATCCTGGTTGACCGCCGAACCGCGCACCACCGCGAGCACCTTGTGCCCGAGCCGCCGCGCGTCCGAGAGCCGCTCCAGCACGACGATGCCGGCGCCTTCGGCCATGCCCATGCCGTCGGCCTGCTCCGAGTACGCCTTGCAGCGGCCGTCCGCCGCGAGGCCCTGTTGGCGGCTGAACCAGGCGAGCCACGACGTGGTGGCGTGCACGGTGACACCGCCCGCCAGCGCCAGCGAGCACTCGCCCGACCGCAGGGCCTGGCCGGCGAGGTGCAGGGCGACCAGCGACGACGAGCACGCGGTGTCGACCGTCAGGGCCGGTCCTTCGAGCCCGAGCGTGTAGGCCACCCGGCCCGAGATCACGCTCGGAGCGATGCCCGACTGCAGGTGGCCTTCGAGTTCCTCGGGCGCGTTGGCGCCGTATCCGGACGAGGACGCGCCCACGAAGACGCCGGTCGCCGAGCCACGCAGTTGCCGCGGGTCGATGCCGGCCCGCTCGAAGGCCTCCCAGGAGAGTTCGAGGAGCAGCCGCTGCTGCGGGTCCATCGCCAGCGCCTCACGCGGGCTGATCCCGAAGAAGCCGGCGTCGAACTCCGCCGCCCCCGTGATGAATCCGCCGCCGCGCGTGTAGAAGGTGCCGGCCCGGTCCGCGGCCGGGTCGAAGAGCTGGGACAGGTCCCACCCCCGGTCGGTGGGAAGTTCGCCGACGGCGTCGCCGCCGGCGGCCAGCAGGTCCCACAGCTGCTCGGGGGCACTGACGTCGCCGGGGAGGCGGCAGCTCATCGCCACGATCGCGATGGGCTCGTCGGCCCCTGCGGCCGAGCGTCCCGGTCCGGTGAGCTCGTCCGCGTGCCCCAGTGCCTCCGCCCGGAGGAACTCGGACAGTGCCAGGGGGGTCGGGTAGTCGAAGATCAGGGTGGTGGGCAGCCGTGTGGCCGCCTCGGCGCTCAGCCGGTTGCGCAGCTCGACGCCGGTCACCGAGTCGAACCCGAGCTCCTTGAAGGTGTGCGCGGGGTCGAGCGCCTGCGGGGAGTCGTGCCCGAGGACGGCGGCGGCGTGCGCCCTGATCAGGTCGAGGAGCACCTGCTCCTGCTCGTACTCCGGTCGGCCCACGAGCTGCCTCAGCAGCCCGGTGGCGGAGTCCAGCGGAGGTGCCTCGGTCAAGTCGTCGATCGACTGCGGCAGTTCCATCACCGGGGAGGACGTTCCGCTGTCGAGCCAGAAGCGCTTGTGCCGGAAGGCGTACGTGGGAAGGTCCACCGTCCTGCCGGAGGGCAGCACCGAACCCCAGTTCACCTGCACG
>NZ_JAFLNG010001007.1 GCF_017427025.1 Streptomyces sp. FH025 | reverse complement strand
CGGCTCTGGTCGGGATCGGCGTCGCCGGCTGGGGCGGCTCACCGATGGTGACGAATAGTGCCGAAAAGTGACATACCCAGCAGGACCCAGGCTATCCCGGCCACTGGGTCGTCTTGTCTGATTGACCTATCTGGCGGATTGCGCGTCGTGCTCGTCGGCCAGCAGTCCGGCGACGTGCGGCAGCACGTCCCGGTCGTGCTCGATCCAGTCCACGGAGTCCAGCTCGGCCGCACCCAGCCAGCGCAGCTCGTCGTGGTCCTCCAGCGCGCGCGGCTCGCCGGACAGCAGCTCGGCGGCCCAGAACCGCAGCTCAAGGCCCGGCCGGACCGCCCACGCGCCGGGCAGCCGCCGCAGCGCCCGCGCCCGTACGCCCAGCTCCTCCAGCAGCTCCCGCTCCAACGCCTGCGCCTCGGTCTCGCCGGGCTCGGCCTTGCCACCGGGGAACTCCCAGCGCCCGGCCACCGCCTCGGGCGCGCTGCGGCGGGCGGCGAGCACCCGGCCGTCGCGGATCAGCGCGCCGCCGACGACGATCCGGGGCCCGGTGGTGGTCTCGCTGGCCTGGTCCATGCCCCGACCCTACGGGGCCTCGCTCCGGGCCTCGGACTCGACCCAGTACAGCTGCTTGTGGCCGCGCGCCTCGAACTCGGCGGCCAGGCGGCGCGCCTCGGCCTCGTCGAGGCCCTTGGCGACCGTGAACCGGTTGCCGTTGTCGTCCTGCCGCATCACCCGGAAGGTGCCCATGCCGGGAGGCTACCCGGCCCCGCCGACGGGCGCCCCCGGCTCGGGCACCCCGGGCCCGCACGCCGCCCGCCCGCGCGCACCCCGGGGCGCGCGGGTGCCCCCGGCCGGCGTGGGGGTCGGGCCGGGGGCACGTGCACGACCCTACGGGCGGCGCGCTACCGGCGGGTACGGGCGCGGTAAACGATGGGTAACCGGGCTCCCGGCGGCGGCTCAGACCCGCAGGTCGGGCGCCTGCTCGCCGGTGGGCAGGCCGAGCCCGCGCCGGATCTCCACGCTGATCGGCACCCCCTTGGCCACCAGCGCCCGGGCCCGGAGCAGGTCCCCCGCCACGTCGTCGCCGGAGGCCACGGCGTCCCAGGCGGTGGCCTCCTGGGACTTGGTATCGACCAGCTTGCCGATGTTCGGCCGAACCTCGTCCGGCCAGTTCACCGACGGCGAGCGCAGCGCGGCGACCTCGGCCCGGGAGGCGGCGGCCATCCGGCGGGCCCAGGCCCGGTAGTCGGACTCGGCGGCGGCGAGGTCCTTCTTCGGCGCTTCCGCGTACGCGGTGTTGAAGCCCCGGACGGCTTGCAGGTAGGCCAGCTGGGCGGAGGTCAGAGCGGCCCGGTCGGTGCGGACCGTCCCCCGGTGCTGGTCGTCGCGGTCCTCGAAGGCACAGGTGACGAACCGTTCGCCGGACTCCCAGTTCCCCTCGGACGGGTAGAGGTAGACGTCGTCCATGCCGTCCGGGACGGCCCACTGGTCCAGCGCGTAGTCGTCGAGCACCGAGCGGCACAGCTCGGCGGCCCGCTGGCGCACCACGGCCTCGCCCGGGTACGAGCCGCTGTCGTCGGAGACCTTCGCGGTGCCGGCCACCTCGCCGTGGTGCGGGTCCGCGCAGGGCACCCGGCGCACCCAGAAGACGGTCTCGTCGCCGTTCTCGTCGGTCGTCGAGCCGCCGCCCGGGGAGTCGTAGCAGTCCCCCGCCTTCAGCGCGGACCAGCTGACCGCCCCGGCCGGGGGCTTCCCGGCCGGGCCGTACCGTCCGTTGCGCGCGGGGCCGAAGTCCCCCGCGCCCAGGAGGAGGGCCAGCAGCACCGTGCCGACCACCCCGAGCACCACGCCGGTCACCGCCATGCCCTGGCCGCGCTCCCCGCGACGGCCGATCCGGTTGAGCGCGAGGATCCCGAGCACCAGGGCCACCGGCCCGAGCAGGCTCAGACCGGTCACCAGGGAGCCGACCGCGAGGCCGTTGGTGCGCGGCTCGGGCTGCGGGTTGTAGGGAGTCGGGTAGCCGTAG
>NZ_JAFLNG010001006.1 GCF_017427025.1 Streptomyces sp. FH025 | reverse complement strand
GGCGGTCTGGCGGCCGTGACGGCGGCGTTCACGGACTGGCACCGGGGCCGCGCCACCCTCGGCGTGGACTGGCAGGCCCTGTGGCGCAAGTGGGTGCGCGAGCAGAGGCAGCAGCCCGGACTTGCTTCGCCTGACCGCCCGGCCCGGCCCGGCCGCCGTGCTGCGGTACGTCGAAAGGCGGCCACTGCGGCGCAGGTGAGCGTCGCGGACCGGATCGCCTCGATCGAGAACGAGATCGCGCGCGACCAGGAAGCCGAGCCCGTCGCCGAACGGCCGTTGACGCTGCTCCCCGAACCGCCCGGTGGCGCGGGCCGGCCCGGTGGCGCGGCACCGATGCCGGGGCAGCGTCCGCTGATGGCCGCGCTGCCCGGAGGACGCGCGGCTGGCCCGGACCCGCTGGAGGTGCTGGAGACGATCGCCAGCCACGGGCAGGCCCACGCCGTCGCCCGGTTCGGCTGGCGGGCGGTGGCGGCCCTCCTCGTCGGCGACACCGCAGCAGCCGAAGAGGCGTGAGCATGCTGCCGACGCGAGGCCTCGCCCGATGCCGGCGGTGCGGCACGGCGGTGCACTGGACCATCACCGCCGCCGGCGCGCGACTGGCCGTGGACGCGAACCCGAGCGCGCTCGGCAACACAGCGGTCTACCGCGACGGCACCGGGACCATCCGCTCGCGCCGGCCGACCGCAGAACTGCCGCTGCTGCCCTACGAGCGGCTGCACCTGCCGCACGCGGCCACCTGCATCGCGCGGCCCCCGGAGGGCAACCCTTCGCGCCGTCACGTGTCTTGATGGTGTGGGGCCGAACCAGCTTGCTAGTCCGGCAGGTTGGTTGAGATCAGATCGACGGAGGAAGGGCGCGTGGCACAGGAGTACGAGATAGTGCTGGCGGCGCTGCGCCGTTGGGGGAACGTCCGGCCGACCGAGGGCGGGTGGTTGGCGCGCTGCCCGGCGCACGACGACCGGCAAGGCTCCCTGCTGGTGCTCGCCGCCGGGGACGGCCGTGTGGAGCTGGACTGCCTGGCCGACGGGTGCGATGCGCAGGACGTCGCGGCGGCGCTGCGGCTGGGCCCGGAGTACGTGGTGGTCGCGCCGCCGGCGTTCGATGACGGCCCCGGCTGGGTCTGGCCCGGGTACGTGCCGTCGGCGGGCCTGAGCCTGATCGATGGCGAGGACGGCGTCGGTACCTGGGCGGTGGCCTTGGACGTCGCGGTGCGGGCGGCGACGGCGGCAGCCCTGCCCGACGGGCAGCAGCCCCAGGCGACGCGCACCGTGCTGGTACTCGCCTCGCCGCAGACGGCGGAGCGGACGGCGGAGTTCCTGTCGGCCTGCGGGCCGGGCGGCGGGCGGGTTGCGGTGGCCCCCGTGCTGGGCGGCCGAGGCGGGCGGCGAGGCCTGCGCCTGCCCGGCGACGCCGACGAGATGGAGCACCTCCTGCGCGAGCGTGGGCCGGACCTCGTGGTGGTGGACCTCATGACGGTCTGCCCGTACCGGGTACCCGTCGAGAAGGCGATGCGGGTGCTTGCGGAACTCGCGCAGCGCGTCGGTACGGCGGTCCTGGCGGTCCGGGACGCCTCGAAACGCGCGGGCTGGTCATCCACGCGCAGGGCGATGGAGGCGTCGCAGTCCTCGCACACGGCGGCGGTGCACATGGCTGTCCACGGCGCGGACGGGGCGATGGCGCTGGTGCCGGTGGCCAGCAGCGGGTGGGCGGTCATGGGCGGCTTGCAGTTCCGCCAGGCGGACCGGACCCGGCCCGTGGTGTGGAGCAGCCGCTCCGCGCGCGGCCGCGAGGAGGCGATGACCGGCGCGGACCTGTCGCGGCGGCGCCCGGCGAGCACCAGCGCCTACAGGCTCCTGAGCCGCATGCTGGCGGCCGGTCCGGTGCCGGCCCGGGACGTGCTGGCGGCGGCGGCCGCCGCCGGGCTCGCCCCGCGCACAGTGCAGCGGGCACGGCGCCAGCTCGGGGTGGTGGCGTCGAAGACGGGAAACGGCTGGGTGCTGTCCCTGCCGGACTGGGGCTCCTCGGTCA
>NZ_JAFLNG010001005.1 GCF_017427025.1 Streptomyces sp. FH025 | reverse complement strand
CCAGCTCGTCCGGGGGCGAATGGCTGGGAACCCGCAGGCCTGGCTGGTCCGCAGGTTCCAGGGCCGTGGTGTCTGGCTCTTTGCTGCGAAACAGCTGTTAGCCAGTCAACGTCGTGGGCATGCCGTAGAAGAGGGTCAAGCGCAGGGCCGTTGAAACGGCCCCGGGGCCGTTTTCTGCGCCACAATTGAGCTCTCGTCACCTACGAGCGAGGGGGAGCTAGTGACCGTCACCCCAAACGGGATCGGCGAGTTGCTGCGCAAGAGCCGGGAGCGAACTGGGCTGACGCGGGAGGACCAGGCCGCCGCGATCGGAGAAGCAACCGGCGAATGGTGCAGCCCGGACACGGTCAAGAACTGGGAAACGGAGAAGAGGGTTCCGCGACGGCCCTCGCTTCAAGGCATCGCCGACGCCTACGGTCTTCCAGTGGACCAGGTGGCCGAGGCCGTTGCCCGCTCTCGGCAGTATCGACGTGAGCACGGGACGGAGGACAGGGTGAACCGGCGGAAGTTCATAGGGACGGGCGTAGCCGCGGCGGCCGGCGCCGTGGTGCTGCCTGGCATCGCTCAGGCGCGCGTTGGAATCGAGTCGGCGCTCACCCCGTCCGGAGACGGGGACCTCGCCTACCTGGAAGCGGCCTTCGAGCGGCACCGGGGCGGCTACCGGGGACGATCGCCGGACAGAGTCCTCGCTGAAATGCTGGCCGACCTCGACCTTCTCCAGGATGTCCTCAATCGCCCACACCCCGCACGAGCCCGCGCGGACCTTGCCCGAACGGCTGCGGGAATCACGGGCCTGGTCGCCATTGTCCAGCACGACCGCGGCGATCAGCGCAGCGCGTTCCAGTGGTTCGCCACCGCCGAACGAGCCGCACGGGAATCGAGCGATCAGCGGATGCTCGCTTGGGTTCTGGCTCGGCACGCCATGGTGCCGCTCAACTACGGTGCCCCCGAGGCGGCGGCCCGGATCGCCGAGCGTGCACGGTTCGAGGCCGGCGATGGCCCGACGGCGGCCGGCGCTCTGGCAGCCGCAGTTACCGCCCGCGCCCTGGCTGCCTCAGGCGACTCGGATGGAGCTTCACGAGCAGTAGACGACGTCCGTACCCTCGCGGAGCGCCTGGACGGAGCCGAGTCGGCCGACACCTGGTTCGGCTACCCCGAACAGAAGCACTTCGTGCACCTCTCGCAGGCGTACACCCTGCTCGGCGACTCCAGCAACGCCTACTCCGCCCAGGAAGAGGCCTTGAGGCTGACCGATTCTCCGTCTGTCATGACGCGGGCACTCTTGGCGATGGACACCGCCGCGTGCCTGCGGGTCGAAGGCGACCACGCCGGGGCGTCCGCGATGGCGGTTGGTGTGTGGGAAAGGCTGCCAAGCGGATACCGGGAAGGGCTGATTCGGTCACGCGCATCGCTTCTGCACGAGAAGCTCGACGGTCGCGCACGCAACGAACTGGGTGAAGTACTGGCCGACAGCTGATCCAACAGGCATGTCGGCACCCCGAGCAGTGAAGCGCCGTCGGCCCCGCGCTCGCGGGGGTTGCTCCGCCTACGGCTGGAGCTACGCCGGGTACACCAAGTCGGCCCCGCGCTCGCGGGGGTTGCTCCAAGGTCACGACGCCCCGCCGCCTGGACGTCCAGTCGGCCCCGCGCTCGCGGGGGTTGCTCCCGCCAGGTGTCACCGTCCCGGTCGCGGTAGCCGTCGGCCCCGCGCTCGCGGGGGTTGCTCCGCCGGCGGATACGGGCTGGACCTGCCGGAGGCGTCGGCCTCGCGCTCGCGGGGGTTACTCCAGCGGCTCGACCCGCTGCACCGCCGGGCCGACGTCGGCCCCGCGCTCGCGGGGGTTGCTCCCTGTCGCGGAACTCGCAGAACGGCTGCTCTGCGTCGGCCCCGCGCTCGTGGGGGTCGCTCTCCAGGGCAACGGAGCAGGCCTTGCGGCTGTGAGTCGGTCGGCTCCGGCCGAAGCGGCGAGGTGGTTGCGCGGGGCACCACTGCGCCACCCCGCGCCCGCCGGGCGGTGCGGTGGAGGGTGACCGGAGGCGGGGGCCGTCGT
>NZ_JAFLNG010001004.1 GCF_017427025.1 Streptomyces sp. FH025 | reverse complement strand
TGCGCGGTCGCCGTACGGGCGGTCGGACGGGCCCGGATTTCCATCACGGTGCGTGTGGGATAGTTCACAACCTGGGGCTACTCGCCGGTACCGCCCAGGAATCCATAAACTCAACGAGGTTCAAGAAGGGAGCCACAGTGCGCAAGGTGCTCATCGCCAACCGCGGGGAAATCGCCGTCCGCGTCGCCCGGGCCTGCTCGGACGCCGGTATCGCCAGCGTCGCCGTCTACGCCGAGCCGGACCGGGATGCGCTGCACGTCCGCGCGGCCGACGAGGCTTACGCGCTGGGCGGTGACACCCCCGGCACCAGTTACCTGGACATCGCCAAGGTCCTCAAGGCCGCCGAGGACTCCGGCGCCGACGCCGTCCACCCCGGCTACGGGTTCCTCTCGGAGAACGCCGAGTTCGCCCAGGCCGTCATCGACGCGGGCCTGACCTGGATCGGCCCGCCGCCGCAGGCCATCCGCGACCTCGGCGACAAGGTGACCGCCCGCCACGTGGCGCAGCGCGCCGGCGCCCCGCTGGTGGCCGGCACCCCGGACCCGGTCTCGGGCGCCGACGAGGTGGTCGACTTCGCCCGTGAGCACGGCCTGCCGGTCGCCATCAAGGCGGCGTTCGGCGGCGGCGGCCGCGGCCTGAAGGTCGCCCGCACGCTGGAGGAGATCCCGGAGCTGTACGAGTCGGCGGTGCGCGAGGCGGTCGCCGCCTTCGGCCGCGGCGAGTGCTTCGTCGAGCGCTACCTGGACAACCCGCGGCACGTGGAGACCCAGTGCCTCGCGGACAAGCACGGCAACGTGGTGGTCGTCTCCACCCGTGACTGTTCGCTCCAGCGCCGGCACCAGAAGCTGGTCGAGGAGGCGCCCGCGCCGTTCCTGACCCCGGAGCAGAACGCCGAGCTGTACCGCGCGTCCAAGGCCATCCTGAAGGAGGCCGGCTACGTCGGCGCCGGGACCTGCGAGTTCCTGGTGGCGCTGGACGGCACGATCTCCTTCCTGGAGGTCAACACCCGTCTCCAGGTGGAGCACCCGGTCACCGAGCAGGTCACCGGCATCGACCTGGTCCGCGAGATGTTCCGGATCGCCGACGGCGAGGAGCTGGGCTACGGCGACCCCGAGGTGCGCGGCCACTCCTTCGAGTTCCGCATCAACGGCGAGGACCCGGGCCGCAACTTCCTGCCCGCGCCCGGCACCGTGACGCTGTTCGCCCCGCCGTCCGGCCCGGGCGTGCGCCTGGACTCCGGCGTGGAGTCCGGCTCGGTCATCGGCCCGGCCTGGGACTCCCTGCTGGCCAAGCTGATCGTCTCCGGCCGCGACCGCAAGCAGGCCCTGGAGCGGGCCCGGCGCGCGCTGAACGAGTTCAAGGTCGAGGGCATGGCCACCGCCATCCCGTTCCACCAGGCGGTCGTCACCGACCCGGCGTTCGCGCCCGAGGTGCACGGCAGCGACGAGCCGTTCAAGGTCTTCACCCGCTGGATCGAGACCGAGTTCGACAACACCATCCCGGCGTTCGCGGGCTCGGCCGGCGAGGCCGAGGAGGCCGAGACCCGGGAGACCGTGGTGGTCGAGGTCGGCGGCAAGCGGATCGAGGTCTCGCTGCCGTCCTCGCTGGGCGTCGCGGCGGCCCCGGCGGCCGGTGCGGCGGGTGCCGCCAAGGCCAAGCGCCGGGTGGGCGCCAAGAAGGCCGGTTCGGCCCTCAGCGGTGACACCCTGGCCTCGCCGATGCAGGGCACCATCGTCAAGGTCGCCGTCGAGGAGGGCCAGGTCGTCGCCGAGGGCGAGCTGATCGTGGTCCTGGAGGCGATGAAGATGGAGCAGCCGCTGAACGCCCACAAGGCGGGCACCGTGGTCGGCCTCAAGGCCGAGGTGGGTGCGAGTGTCAGCAGCGGCGCCGCGCTCTGCGAGATCAAGGACTGACGTACCGAACCGTCGATCACCGACCGGTCCGTACGCCCCTCGGGGTGTGCGGACCGGTCGCGTTCTACGCCATCGGTGCGGTCAGCGCCCGCGCTGCATGCCCAACTCGGCCTTGAGGCCGACCACGGTGCCCGCCTTG
>NZ_JAFLNG010001003.1 GCF_017427025.1 Streptomyces sp. FH025 | reverse complement strand
ACCGTCAACTACACGGTGCGCAACGACGGCCAGGCCCTCGCGACCGGGCTGCGCCTGTCCCTCGGCCTGCCCGCCGGAGTGCCCACCGAGGCCCTGCCCCCCGGCTGCCGGTCCGGAGGCTGCGCCCTGGCCGACCTGGCCCCGGGCCGCAGCCAGGTCGTCCGGGTGGTGCTGTCGCCCGTGGCCCCGCTGGACACCACCATCACCGCGGAGCTGACGACCACCGGCACCGACGCCGCGCCGGGACCGCACCGGGCGAGCACCCCGCTGCGCATCCTGCAGCCCCGCATCGTCGCCGTGCCGCCGATCGGCAAGCCCGGCTTCGTGACCTCCGTACGCGGCGTGGACTTCCCGCCCGGCGCGCCGGTCCGGTTCACCTGGCAGCCCGGCATCACCGCCGCGGCGGCGCCCACCTTCCCGCGGGCCGACGGGACCTTCGCGGGCCAGCTGCTCATCCTGCCCAAGGACGAGACCGGCCCGCGGACCATCACCGCCGACGGCCCCGGGTTCTCCCCGGTGACGACGCCCTTCCTCGTGGTGGAGGGCAGCATCGGCCCGCCGGGGGAGGTGGAGCGGCGGTGATCCACGAGGTCGACGAGGCGCTGCGGCTGCTGCTCGCCGAGATCGGACTGCCCGAGCGCGGGGTCGAGGTGGTCTTCGACGCGCCCACCCGGGACCTGGCGGCCCGGCGCACCGCGCCGACGGTCAGCGTCTTCCTGTACGGGATCCGCGAGGAGAGGGGCCGCCGGCAGTCCGGCACCCTCGCGGAGCACGACGCGGACGGCGTGGTGGTCGGCCACCGCGCCGCGCCCCGGTGGTTCGAGCTGGCCTACCTGGTCACCGTCTGGACCAACCGGCCGCAGGACGAACACCGGCTGCTGGCCGAGGTGTTGCAGTGCCTGACCGCCGTCGACGCGCTGCCCGCCCGGGTGCTCACCGGCACGCTCGCCGAGCTCGGCCTGACCGTCGGGCTCGACATCGCGGGGCGCGAGACGGGCCTGCCGTCGGTGTCCGACGTCTGGTCCTCGCTCGGCGGGGAGCTGCGGCCCTCGATCGACCTCCGGGTGCTCGCCCCGCTGCCCGGTGCGCGCACGCCCGTCGGGCCTCCGGTCACCGACGGCCTGGTGGTGCGCGTCGAGGACACCACCCGGCAGGGCACGGCACCCGCCGACGGCCCGGGCCGCCGACTGCGCTACCAGGGCGGCGAGGGCTGTGAGGACGGCGAGGACTTCGGACCGGACGGCTTCGCCGCACCCCGGCAACGCCCGCTGCCGCCGGGCCGACGGCAGCGGGGCGGGGCGCGATGAGCCTCGACCTCGGGCCGGCCGCCGACCTGGCGCCGACCGGCCTCGACCACCTCTGGGAACGGCTGCACCGGGTCGAACAGCGGGTCCGGACGGCGGTGCGCGAGCGCCGGGCCGACGACCCGGACCCGGACGACCCGTACCGCGGCCAGTACCTCAGCCCGGAGGCGGTGGAGCGGATCCTGGCCGTCTCCGCCGCGGCGTTCCGCGACGGCCCCGCCCTCGGCGACGGGCCCGCGCCGCCGCCGGGCTCACGGCTCGCGGCGCTCAGCGGTGCCTTCGGGCTGCTCCCGGTCGACCTCGAACTCCTGCTGGTCGTCCTCGCCCCCGACCTCGACACCCGCTTCGAACAGCTCTACGGCTACCTCAACGACGACCTGACCCGCCGCCGGCCGACCATCGGACTGGCCCTCGAACTGTGCGGACTGCCGGGCGCCGGCGCAGGCCGCTTCCGCTTCTCCACCCGGGCCCCGCTGATCGCCGGCGGCCTCCTGGAGATCGGCGAGCCGGAGCGCCCGCTGCTCTCCCGCGCCCTGCGCGTACCGGACCGGGTGACGGCCCACCTGCTCGGCGACGACGAGCCGGACGGCGCGCTCGCCGGGCTGGCCCACCGGTCCGCCGTCGCACCGTCGCCGCAGGCCGCGGAGACCGTCGACCGGCTGCGCGCGGCCGCGGCGGACGGCGGGCTGGTGCACCTGCTGGACCGGGGCGGGCACGCCGGCCCGCTGGCGGCGGCCGCCCTCACGGCCGACGGCCG
>NZ_JAFLNG010001002.1 GCF_017427025.1 Streptomyces sp. FH025 | reverse complement strand
CCAGCCCGACGCCGCCTCCTTCCCTCGCACCGCCTGGCTCGCCGCCGCCCGCCGGGCCCTCACCGCCGCCCCCAACGAGGCCTTCGGCCCCGGCGATCCGCGAGGCCGGCGCGAACTGCGCACCGCCCTCGCCGACTACCTCGCCCGCGCCCGGGGCGTGCGCACCGACCCCGACCGGATCGTGGTCTGCTCCGGCTTCGCCCACGCCCTGCGGCTGCTCTTCGACGGCGCCGCGCCCGTCCTGCCGCCCGCCGACCAGGGGCCGCTGGCCGTCGAGGCGTACGGACTCGGTTTCCACCGTGCGCTGCTCGCCGCCGCCGGGGTCACCGCCGTACCGCTGCCGATCGACGAACAGGGCGCCCGCGTCGACGACTTGGCGCGACACCCGGACGTCCGGACCGTCCTGCTCACCCCCGCCCACCAGTTCCCGACCGGCGGCCCGCTGCACGCCGCCCGCCGGGCCGCCGTGGTCGACTGGGCCCGCGGGCACGGCGGACTCCTCCTGGAGGACGACTACGACGGCGAGTTCCGCTACGACCGCCAACCGGTCGGCGCCGTCCAGGGGCTCGACCCCGAGCGGGTGGTCTACCTCGGCAGCACCAGCAAGAGCCTCAGCCCCGCGCTGCGCCTCGGCTGGATGGTGCTGCCGGACCACCTCGTCGACCGGGTGCTCGCGGTCAAGGGCGAACGCGAGGGCTGGGCCAGCGCCCTGGACCAGCTGACCCTGGCCGAGTTCATCGACTCCGGCGGCTACGACCGGCACGTCCGCCGGATGCGCCGCCGCTACCGCGACCGCCGCGACCAGCTGGTGGCCGAGCTCGCCGCACGCGCCCCGCACATCGAGGTCACCGGCATCGCGGCCGGCCTGCACGCGGTGCTGCGGCTGGCGCCGGGCACCGAGCGGTCGGTGCTCAAGGCCGCCGCGTACCGGGGCCTGGCCGTCGAGGGGCTCGCCGACTACCGGCACCCGGCGATCGGTCCGGAGGCGATGCCCGCCGTCGACGGCCTGGTGGTCGGCTACGCCACACCGCCGGACCACGCCTACCCGGCGGCGCTCACGGCGCTCTGCGACATCCTGCCGCCGCCGGCCTGAGCCCGTTCACCGCACCGTGCCGGGGTGAACGGCGAAGCATAGGGCCCCCGGTGGCCCCGGCGGGGCGGAACGCGGCCGACCGGTCCCCAGCGTCCGCTCGCCGCTCCTGCGTCGGTACGGCTTCGGTCCGAGCGGGGCAACCCCGGCGGAGCCGACCCCTACGCTCCTTGGACATGCGCAGAACACTTCTGAGCCGCGCCGCGCTCGCCGCGTGTCCGGCCGTCGCCGTGGGACTGCTCCTGTCCGCCGCTCCCGCCCGGGCCGACAGCCCGCTGCCCCTCACGGCCGTCTCCGACCGCGAGACGACCGCGCGGGGCGGGGAGTTCACGCTCACCCTGACGCTCACCAACCCGTACGACACACCGATCCAGTTCGTGTACCAGAGCATCCAGCAGACCTACGGGACCAGCCTGGAGAAGGGGCTCAAGTTCACCGCCACGGCCTGCGGGAACCAGACCAACGGTTGCAGCGACAACGTGCACGGCGGCATCGCGCGGTACGACGTGCCGCTCGCCCCGGGCGCCAGCAGCAGCTTCAAGGTCACCTACACCATCGCCCCCGACTCGGCTTGCGGCGACGCGACCCGGATCGACTTCTACTCCTACCTGTACTACGAGTACAACGGCGGCGAGGCCAAGAACTCGGGCATCGTCGACATCCCCGGCACCCGGGTCGCCTGCGCCTGACCCGGCGGCACACCCGGGGTGCCCGGCCGCGCTCGGGGTGCCCGGCCGCGCTCGGGGTGCCCGGCCGCGCTCGGCGGGCGCGGTGCGCTCGGCGTGCTCGGCGTGCCAACTCTCCCCGGCGCAGCCCGTTCTGCGCATCCTCCCCCCGTTCCCCCGTCAGGTGCCGGCTTCCCCCGGGTCGGCACCTGACGGGCCTTTCGCGCTGGCCGTGCGCTGGGGCGGGGCGGTTCCGCCGGTGTGCCGGGTTGACGGTCGGAGGCCGCCGCGCGGCCGCCCGGCGAGGTCGCGGCG
>NZ_JAFLNG010001001.1 GCF_017427025.1 Streptomyces sp. FH025 | reverse complement strand
TCGGTCACTGTGAGGTCCCGGTCGGGTTCTGGTGATCTAGGGTTCCGGATTGGGCCGCCGGGCGACGGCGACCGCGCTCCTGACCCTCACGAACACCCCCACCAGCAGGCGAATCTGACGATTCGTCATGCCTCGCGCCCGGGGCGGTGCGGTACGGCCCCGGCCGCGTGACCCGACCATATGAATGGAGACCCCTGCCGATGCCCGTGGACACGAGCCCGGAGACACAGCAGGACCGGCAGCAGAGCCTTGCGACGGCGGCTGCCCGCAACCTCGCCACCACGACCAAGTCCGCGCCGCAGATGCAGGAGATCACCTCCCGTTGGCTGCTGCGGGTCCTTCCCTGGGTCGAGGCCCACGGTGGCGCCTACCGGGTCAACCGACGGCTCACCTACACCGTCGGCAACGGCGTGGTGGAGTTCATCAAGACCGGCTCCCAGGTCCGCGTGATCCCGCTGGAGCTGGGCGAACTCGCCCTGCTGCGCGGCTACGAGGACGAGGACGTGCTCACCGCCCTCGCCGACCGCTGCCAGCAGCGGGACTTCGGCCCCGGCGAGGTGCTCACCACCCAGGGCGAGGCGGCCGACCGGATCTTCCTGATCGCGCACGGCAAGGTCAACAAGATCGGCACCGGCAAGTACGGTGACGAGACCGTGGTCGGCGTGGCCGGTGACGGCGACCGCTTCGGCGACGACTCGCTGCTGGACCCGGACGCCGTCTGGGAGTTCACCGCGAAGACGGCCACCTCCGGTGTCGCCCTCACCCTGAGCCGGGCCGACTTCGCCGCGATCCGGGACAACGCGCCGAGCCTCCAGGAGCACCTGGAGGGCTTCCTCGCCCTGCCGCTCCAGGCCCAGAACGAGCGCGGCGAGGCCGAGATCGCCATGTCGTCCGGCCACCACGGCGAGTTCGAGCTGCCCGGCGCCTTCGTGGACTACGAGCTCAAGCCGCGTGAGTACGAGCTGAGCGTCGCGCAGACCGTCCTCAAGGTCCACACCCGCGTCGCCGACCTGTACAACAAGCCGATGAACCAGACCGAGCACCAGCTCCGGCTGACCATCGAGGCCCTGCGCGAGCGCCAGGAGCACGAGATGATCAACAACCCGGAGTTCGGCCTGCTCAACAACGCCGACTTCGACCAGCGGATCCAGACCCACTCCGGCCCGCCCACCCCGGACGACCTGGACGAGCTGCTCAACCGCCGCCGCGACCCCGACTACCTGCTGGCCCACCCGCGGACCATCGCCGCGATCGGCCGTGAGTTCAACGCCCGGGGCATCTACCCCCACCACGTCGACCTCGGCGGGCAGCAGGTGCCGGCCTGGCGCGGGGTGCCGATCCTGCCGTGCAGCAAGATCCCGATCTCCAAGGAGAACACCAGCTCGATCCTGGTGATCCGTACCGGCGAGGACAACCAGGGCGTCATCGGCCTGCACCAGACCGGCCTCCCGGACGAGTACCAGCCCTCGCTCTCGGTCCGCTTCATGGGGATCGACGAGAAGGCGATCATCTCGTACCTGGTCAGCGCCTACTACTCCTGCGCGATCCTGGTGCCGGACGCGGTCGGCGTGCTGGAGAACGTCGAGATCGCGCACCAGCGCCGCTGAGCGCGGAGGACGACGGGGGAGGGCCGTAACCGGTCGGTTCGAAGATCGTTTGACCTGATGACGGACGGCCCGCCCGGAAGGTGGGCCGTCCGCCCCGTCGCATCCGACTGCTGAATCGTTCCATCCGTTCCACTGCGGCCGATCAGGCCGAGTCCGTTCGCTCCTTCCCGGGCGACCCGAGAGGTGTGTGGAGCCCATGCCGCAGCGTCGGCGACTTCTACGGATACCGCTGCACGGCGGTGGGGGCGCGGTTTCCGGTCGGCGGATGCGGCTGGTCGGCGCGGCGGTCGGTGTGGTGGCGATGTGCACGCTGGTCGGCGGTGCCAGTGCCTCCGGTGCCGGGCACCACGGCGGGAACCCGCACGGGCCGGGCATCGACATCTGCGTGTGCACGGAAACGGACGTGTCGACGTCGGTCGGACCGGGCGGGAGCGTGGACGTCGGTGTGGACGTGGACGTCCAGGTCGGGGTCGGCGTCGCCCC
>NZ_JAFLNG010001000.1 GCF_017427025.1 Streptomyces sp. FH025 | reverse complement strand
ACCACCCGGCCGTGAGGCCACCGACCGCCGGGCCCGCCGAGGCGGCCGTCGAACCAGCCCGCCGAAGCAGCCCGTGGAACCAGCCCGTCGAGAGAGGAAGCCGCCCGCCATGAACGCCGTGAGCCAGGTCTTCGCCATGCTCGCCGCCGCGATCCACCTCGTGGCCTGGCCGCTGGAGAGCTACCTGTACGGGCACCCACGAGTGCGCTACCTGCTCACCGGCAGCACGGCGGACGCCCCCGAGGTGTGGCTGTGGCGCTTCAACGTCGGCTTCTACAACCTGTTCCTGGCACTCGGCCTGGTCACCGGCCTGGTCCTGCTGCACACCGGGCACTCCGGGTCGGGGCGGGCGGTGATCCTCTACGTCACGGCGTTCATGGTGGCCGGCGGGATCACCCTGTTCTCCTCCGGGCCCACGAAGCTGTGGCGCGTCGCCCTGGCCCAGGCCGTCCCGGCGGCGGTCGTCCTGCTCACCGATTTGCTCTGAGCCCGGGGCCGCCCAGTGTGCGCCACAGCCACGGCGCGGTCAGCAGGACGAACACCGTGAAGGCGGCGAGCCGCTGGAGGCCGGGCTGCCGCCCGGTGCCGCTGCCTTGGAGCCGGTAGACGGCGTAGGCCTTGCCATCAGCACGTACACCGCGCGAGCACCGCCACCGCCGAGCGCGGTCGTGTGCGCGGCCGTTCGAACACCCGGCGGTCCTCTCAGCCTCCGGTGTCCTCCGTCACCTCCCCGCGGTGCCGCACCCGGGTGGCGAGCAGCGCGCCGAGCGCACCGGTGACCAGCCCCCAGCCCGCCCCCAGCAGGACGGCCGTCCACAGCACCGGCCGCAGCGTCAGGCTGCCGCTGCCGAGCGCGGCCAGCGGGTTGGCGCCCCCGAGGACGGCGCCCAGCAGGTCGCCCAGGCCGCCCCGGCCGAGGCCGACGCCGAGCACGGAGAGCCCGTAGTCGGCGTCCATCCGGGTCCACAGACCCACCAGCAGCACGGTGACGGCGGTGGCCAGCGCGAAGCGGACGGCGTGCTGCCAGAGCCGGACGGTGCGCGGGGAGCGGCGGGCGGCGAGGAAGGCGGCGGCGAGCAGCAGGACGGCGGCCAGCGGCAGCAGCAGCCAGATGTTGCCGTCATGGGAGGCGAGGGTGCCGAGGTCGATGGTCACCGGCCGCCCGTCGGGGGTGCGCAGCGCCGAGGTGAGCGGCTTGGGGACGGGCAGGCCGAGCCCGCCGACGAGCCGACCGTGCCAGGCGGCGCCGAGGCCGAGACCGAAGGCCAGCCAGACCAGGTCGGGCAGGACGAGCAGGAGCATGGCCAGGGTCTGCCGGGCGTTGCCGTGGACGATCGCGGTCAGCACCCCGGCCGCCGCACCGATCGCCACGTAGCCGAGCAGGACCAGCCAGAGCGCGAACGCGGCCGGGCGGACGGCCAGTTGGTAGCGCAGCAGGCCGCCCGGCAGCGGCGCCCGCCGGGACACCGCGAAGGCGGCCGCGAGCACCAGCAGCAGCCAGGCCAGGCCGATGCCGATCGTGGTCGGGCCGTCCGCGTGGAAGCCGACCTCCGGAGTCAGGCCGAGCAGGTTGCCGATGGACTGCACGAGATCGCCGCCGAGTTCGACCGTGAAGGTGTGCCGGGCGGCGAGGGTGAGCAGCACCAGGGCGAGCAGCCAGAGCACCACGATCCGGGCGATCCGGCCGAGCAGTTCGCCGGCTCCGGCCACCGCGCGGAAGCGCAGTTGGCGCAGGAACACCTCGGCGAGCGCGACCGCGCCGGCCAGCGAGACGGAGAGCGGCATCGCGCTGATCCCGGCTCCCACAGCGGCGAAGCTGCCCGCGCCGCCGTCGAGTTGGACGGATCCGCCGACGGCCAGTGCCATCGTCCCGGCGAGCACGGAGGGGAAGCCGCCCTCGGGAAGGTCTCCGGCGCCGGCCAGCCAGAGGCCGAGCGCGGCCACCGCCGCCATCGCGACGATCCCGGCCAGCACGACGGCGAGGGCGTCCAGCCAGCCGCGAACGAAGCCGGGCGGGCCCGCGGCCCCGGTGGTGGGCTGCTGCATGCCGCCTCCTCTGGTCGCGGGGCCGTGGCCGAGCGGAGCCGGTCG
>NZ_JAFLNG010000100.1 GCF_017427025.1 Streptomyces sp. FH025 | reverse complement strand
TCACAACAGCCCAGTGGCACATGTCCGTTGACATGTTGGCCGCAGCAAACAGGGCCCTAGACTTCCTATAAACAGATTGGGCAACACGCATGGCGGGTGAGCGTTGGACGAACGACAGTGGGCCTTCTACGAGGGCGCGGACGGATCGACGCCGGTGCGCAAGGACTTGGAGAAGGCCCGTCTCGCGTCCCACGAGAAGACCAAACTCGCCGTTCTGATGCAGCGAGTCCAGCTCCGGGAAACCCTGCCGGGCGACGTCAAGAACCTCGGGAGCGACCTCCTGGAGGTTCGACTCTCCGGCGATCACCGCATCTTCCGACTCGTCTACGCCGAGGAGGCCGACGGTCTCGTGCTCCTCGCGCTGTCCTTCTTCCAGAAGAAGTCCCAGAAGACCCCGCCGAACGAGCTCAGCACAGCTGAGAGGCGCCTCAAGGATTGGCGGAACCGTAACCCGAAAGACTGAGCCCCCGGTTCTCGGTATCGGTTTTGGGCGATACTGTTGAATCAACGGGAGGGTAGGAAGACCATGGCACCCACACTGCATGATCTACTCGGCATCGACCCGAACGACCCCCGCACCGCAGCAGGCCTGGAAGACGCCGAGGCCTACGCCGCACTGGTGGAGACGCTTGTCGTGGCCCGCAAGAAGTGTGGTCTCACGCAACACGAGGTCGCGCGACGCATGGGTACGTCCCAGTCGACGATCTCCGAGTTCGAACGAGTGGGGGGCGACGCCCGCTACTCCACCCTGCAGCGCTACGCGCGGGCGGTCGGCACCCGGCTCCACAGCCTGGTCGGCCACACCGGCTCGACCGTCACACCCGCCTGGCAGCCCGCCCCGGTCAAGGTCGAGGTCCAGGTGGCCCTTCGGGGGCGCGGGCCCGGGTCCCGCCCTGCGGCCTGGGACGCCGACACCCCGAGGGCGGTGACCACCTGATGGCGGAGGCTTCCGCACGCAAGCAGCTGCGACGGTTCGGCGGCGTCGACGAGCTCGTCGACGCCGCCGAACTCCTGGACGTCACGTTCCTGGAGGTCTCCGGCCGCCGCCTCTTCGACCGGCCGGAGGAACGCCGGGAGGAGGACGACCGGACATCGCTGCTCGCGTGGCTCCGCGAGGCGGACGACGGGACCGGACTGGAGGTCCGGTGCCGCCTCGAGCTCGGCAACACCCAGGCGAACTTCGTGGTCGACGCCGTGGCCGCGTTCACCGTCGGCGAGCCGTTCGAGCTGGAGCCGACCCTTCAGCAGGAGTTCATCGAGCTGATCGGCGTCACCATCCTCTACCCCTACCTGCGGGAGTCGGTGCACAGCACCGCGGTGAAGCTCGGGGTCGACACTCCCATGCTCTCGCTGCGCAACCCCTGGGCGGCGGCCCGACAGGTACAACACCAGCGATCATGAATATTCACAGGCCTCGACGTGAACCTATGCGGAATCCCAAGGTGAACTAAGTTACAAACCTTGAAATCCAAGCCAGCTAGTTTGCCCGCATGCTGAGATCCGTGCGATAGTCAGAGCAGCCCAACGGCGGGCGACAGAGCGCGCCGGCATGGGCGTGGAGACTTCGGCGGGCCCGACCTGGCACTGCCGACGCCCATCGCGCGGCACGCACCCCCTTGGCCGGCGCGATGACTTGCAGGGGCCCCCAGCCGCCGGACCACGGCGCATCGGGGGCCCCGCGTGTTTTCCGGAGCAGCAAACCCAGCCTCAGGGCCGCTCGCGGACCCTCAGCTCGAACCAGACGCCCTTCCCGCGCGGCAGCAGGTCCGCGCCCCAGCGGTCGGCCAGGTCGTCGACGATCTTCAACCCGCGCCCGCGCTCGTTCACCGGGTGGTTGTCCGCGAGGATCATGCAGGGCAGCGCACGCGACGAGTCCCGGACCTCGATCCGCAGCCACCCGGGCCTGCGGCTCACCTGGAGCCCGATGGTGCGCCCGCCGGCGTGCCGCACCGCGTTCGACACCAGCTCGCTGGTGAGCAGTTCGCCGACCTCCAGGTGCTGGTGGAGCTCCCAAGACCCCAGAACGGACATCACCAGTCTCCGCGCCACCGGGCCGGACCCCGGCCGCGAGGGCAGTCTCACCTCGCTCTGCGAGGACTGGTCGGACAGCCTGTCCGAGTACATCTCCTCCAGTTCCGCCGAGCTGAGCCGCTCAAGCGCCGAGAGCCCGCCCTGGACGTCGACCCACGACACCTGAGCGACCGTTCCAGACCCGGGAACTGATGACTGATCTGTTTCGCCCCAACCCGCCATGCGGACCATCATTGCGGAACGCAAGCGGCCGCGTACGGACAATGACCAAACGATCTCTCCCGAGTCGGCATATGCCCCGTGCAACCCGGGCCGCCATCACGTCAAGCCCGGGTTGACTCGGACGTACCCCTACCAGGCGCTCCAGGCCAGGTTCCAGCCGCTCAGCCCGTTCGCCGGGTCGAGCGTCTCCTTCTTGGTGGAGTTCTTCACGATCACGACGTCCCCCACCAGCGAGCCGTCGTAGAACTTGCCCATCGACGTGCCGTCCCCGCCGCCCTTGACGTCCTTGAGGCCCACGCAGCCGTGGCTGACGTTGTCCTCGCCGAAGGCGTCGCTCCAGTAGTTGCCGTGCACGTACGTCCCGCTGGTGGTGAGCCGCATCGAGTGCGGCACCTGGAGGTCGTACGGCGCACCGGTCATGCCGGGCATGCTGCTGGACTGCATCCGCACCACGCCCTCCTTGGACATGACGACCATCGTCCCGTTCCAGGTGGGGTGTTCGGGCGAGCCGGAGGTGATGTCGATCTCGCGCGACTGCTCGCCGTTGGCCACCGTCATCGTGTGCGCGGCGGCGTCAACCGTCGAAATCTGGGATCGCCCGATCGTGAAGGGCTCGTCCCGGTCGGTGCCGTACACCCCGGGGGCGATCTCCACGTTCTTGAGCCGGTAGTGCACGACCACCTTGGTGCCCGGCTTCCAGTACTGCTCCGGGCGGAAGTCCAGCCGGCGGTCGTCGAACCAGTGGCCCTTCACCACCGTGCCGTCACTGGTCTCGAAGGTGATGCCCCGGACGACCTCGTCCTTGTTCTTGACGTCCTTGCTGAAGTTCACCGAGACGATCATCCCGACGCCGTACGTCGCGTTGTCGTCCACGTTGTCGGCGGCCTTGGCGAGCGCCGTCGGGGTCAGCGTGGTGAAGCCGCTGTCCGCCGTGGCGACCGCGCCGTCCGCGTCCGCGGCCATCGCGCTGACCTGGTAGGCGGTGCCCACCGCGAGGCTCGCCGACGGGGTCCAGCTGGAGCCGTCCGCGGCGATCGTGCCGGGGACCTCCTTGCCGGTCGGGTCGCTCACCTTGACGGTGGTCAGCTTGCCGCCCGTCGCCCCGACCTTGAGCGTGTTCGGGGCCACGTCCACCGCGCCGTTCTTCGGCTCGATGTTCACCACGGCCGTCGACGGCTTCGACGCCTTGGGCGCCGCGCTGCCGGACGCCGCCGCGGGCTTGGAGGCGGCCGCACCGGCCCCCAGGTCGGCCTTGGCCGCGCTCCCGGTCCCTCCCCCGCTGCCGCCGCAGGCCGCCGTCAGCGCCATCGCCCCGCCGACCAGACCGGCGGCCACCACCCTGCGTATCGACCTCAACGTCGATCCCTCCCTCAAGAACTCCCCGTGGTCCCGACGGACCCGACCGGTATACGTGCCAGACCGTCGAAACGGTTGCGCCATGCGCGGGGCTCGCCGCCCCGAAGGCCGAAACGGCCCGCCCCCAACGGGTGAGGAGCGGGCCGATTCGGCGAAATACCCGGGCCGGACTACCAGTTGGCCCAGGGCACGTTCCAGCCGCCCAGCCCGTTGGAGGGCGCGACGGTCTTCTCCTTGGTGTTCACGATCTTCACGACGTCGCCGACCATCGAGTCGTTGAAGAACTTGCCCGCGACGGAGGTGTCGCTACCGCCCTTCACGTCCGCCATCGAGACGCAGCCGTGGCTGGCGTTGGTCTTGCCGAAGGGGCTGGCCCAGTAGTTGCCGTGCACGAAGGTGCCCGAGGTGGTCAGCCGCATCGCGTGCGGCACGTCCTGGATGTCGTACTCACCGCCGAGACCGACGGTCTGCGAGTTCATCCGGGTGACCTTCTCCTTGGACATGACCACCATCGTCCCGCCCCAGGACGGCGTGGCGTCCGCGCCCAGGGTGACCGGCACCGTGGTGCTCTTGCCGTCCCGCTCGATGGTCATCTGGTGCGACTTGGCGTCCGCCGTCGACACCTGGGAGCGGCCGATGGTGAACGGCTCGTCCTTGTCCACGTCGCCGTAGACGCCGGGCGCGATCTCCACGCTCTTCAGCCGGTACTTGACGGTCACCTTGGTGCCCGCCGCCCAGTACTGCTCCGGGCGGAAGTCCAGCCGCCGGTCGCCGAACCAGTGGCCCTTGACCACGGTGCCGTTGCTGGTCTCGAAGGTGATGCCCTTGGCGACCGCTTCCTTGTTCTTGACGTCCTTGCTGAAGTTCACCGAGACGATCATCCCGACGCCGTAGGTGGCGCCGTCGGCGATGTTGTCGTTGGTGGAGACCGTCTTGCCCGGCGTCAGCGTGGTGAACGTCGTGGTGGACGCGGCCACCAGGCCGTCGGCGTCCTTGGCCTGCGCGTTCACCTTGTACGCCATGCCGACGGCGAGCCCCTCCGCGGGCTTCCAGCCGGTGCCGTCCGGGGTGATCGCACCCTCGACCGGCTTGCCGTTCTTGTCCGTCACCTCGACCGTCGTCAGCTTGCCCTGGGCGACGGACACCTGCAGCGCGTTCGGCGCGACGTCCTGGGCGCCGTCCTTCGGCTCGACCGCGAGCACGGCCGCCGAGGGCTTCGGCTCACCCGAGGAGCCCGCCGGGGCGCCCCCGTTCGCGTCGGCCGACGCCGCTGCGGCGCCCTTGTCCGAACCGCTGCCCTTGTCGTCACCGCAGGCCGCGGTGAGCAGCAGCACCCCTCCCATGACCAGCGCCATCGCACCCCTGCGCCGATAGCGGCTGGTGGTGCGTATCGCGGCGCCGGCCGCCTTCCCCGTCTTCACTGGTTCTCCCCTCCCGGTGTCCACTCACTTGACGCGCTGAGTGCCCCCATAAGTTGCACGGGTCCCCGAACTTTCCGGCCGGGCCTTCAGCCGGACCCGCGCGCGCCGGAGCAGGATAACTGGGCTGTCTGGGTGAATCCTCGGGGGTAGCTGATGGATCTTGCGTGAACCGCCTGTGAAGGCGTCACCGGCGGCGCACCGTCGCTGACCGACCCCTCGGTCCCCCACCCGCCATCCGCCGGTAAGCCCCCGTTCAGCGGCTTCCGTTCCACGCAATCCGGGAAGGAGAAGGTGAACGGGGTCCGGGACACCCCGCGCAGGGAGGGTACGGCCATGGCGTCAGGGCAGGAGCTGGAAGCCGGGGTACGGCCGGACGGCCGTCCGCACCCAGCCGAGCCGCCAGGGCCCACCGATCCGCCATGGCCCGCCGAGCCGCCGTGGCCCGGCAGCTGGCAGCCGCTCGGCGCCCGCTTCCGCACCGACCGGCTCGGCCGCCAGGGCACCAACTTCGCGCTCTGGGCGGCCGGCGCCGAAGCCGTCGACCTCTGCCTGTTCGACGAGGACGGCCGGGAGAGCCGCCACCACCTGACCGAGCAGGACCACCGGATCTGGCACGGCTTCCTGCCCGGGGTGCGCCCCGGCACCCGCTACGGCTTCCGGGTGCACGGCCGCTGGGACCCGTGGACCGGCGCCCGCTGGAACCCGGCCAAGCTGCTGCTCGACCCGTACGCCCGGGCGATCGACAGCTGTTACACCTCCCACGACGCGGCCTGCTCAGCCGTCCGCAACTGGCCGGAGGCCGACGTCGCCGACACCGTCCGGGACAACCGCGACTCCGCGCCGTACGTCCCCAGGTCCGTGGTCGTCCACGACGACGACGACTGGTCCGACGACCACCGCCCGAAGACCCCGTGGGCCGAGACGGTGCTCTACGAGCTGCACGTGCGCGGCTTCACCATGCGCCACCCCGACGTCCCGCCGCACCTGCGCGGCACCTACGCCGGCCTGGCCCACCCCGCCGCCATCGCCCACCTCACCCGCCTCGGCGTGACCGCCGTCGAGCTGCTGCCCGTGCACCAGCACGCCAGCGAGGACCACCTCCAGGCCCGCGGCCTGGTCAACTACTGGGGCTACAACACGATCGGCTACTTCGCCCCGCACGCCGGCTACTCGGCCGCGGGCTCGCGCGGCGGCCAGGTCGGCGAGTTCAAACGGATGGTCCGCGCCCTGCACGCCGCCGGGATCGAGGTGATCCTCGACGTGGTGTTCAACCACACCGCCGAGGGCGGCGAACTCGGCCCGGCGCTCTCGCTGCGCGGCATCGACAACGCCGCCTACTACCGCCTCGCCCCGCACCGCCCGCGCGGCTACGCCGACTACACCGGCTGCGGCAACACCCTGGACACCCGCCGCCCGCAGGTGATCCGGCTGATCACCGACTCGCTGCGCTACTGGGTCACCGAGATGGGCGTGGACGGCTTCCGCTTCGACCTCGCGGCCGCCCTGGCCCGGGGCGCGGACGGCTACGACGCGGACCATCCCTTCCTCGCCGCCGTCTCCCAGGACCCAGTGCTCAGCCGGGTGAAGCTGATCGCCGAGCCCTGGGACGTCGGCCCGGGCGGCTACCAGGTCGGCGCCTTCCCCCCGCTGTGGGCCGAGTGGAACGACAGGTACCGCGACACCGTACGGGACTTCTGGCGCGGCGCCCGCCCGGACGTGCGGGAGCTCGGCTACCGGCTCTCCGGCTCCTCCGACCTCTACCAGCGTGGCGGCCGCCGCCCGTACGCCTCCGTCAACTACGTGACCGCGCACGACGGTTTCACCCTGCGCGACCTGGTCTCCTACGACCGCAAGCACAACGAGGCCAACGGCGAGGCCAACCGGGACGGCACCGACGACAACCGCTCCTGGAACCACGGCGCCGAGGGCGAGACCGCCGACCCGCGGGTCAACGCGCTGCGGCTGCGCCAACTGCGCAACCTGATGGCCACGTTGCTGCTCTCGACGGGCGTCCCGATGATCACCGCCGGGGACGAGTTCGGCCGCACCCAGGGCGGCAACAACAACGCCTACTGCCAGGACGGCGAGGTCAGTTGGCTCGACTGGTCACTGCGGGAGGAGCCCGGCTGGCGGGAGCTGTGCGAGCTGACCGCTCGGCTCGTCCGGCTGCGCCGGGCCCACCCGGTGCTGCGCCAACGGGCGTTCTTCTCCGGCCGGGCCGCCGCCCCCGGCGACCAGCCCGACCTCGCCTGGTTCACCCCGCTCGGCGAGGAGATGACCGAGGCCGACTGGTTCGCCCCCACCGCCTGCCTCGGCATGCTGCTGTCGGGCGCCGCGATGTCCGAACGGGACGAGGCCGGGCGACCGCTCCGCGACGACGGCTTCCTGCTGCTGCTCAACGCGGGCCGGGAGCCGGTGGCGTTCACCCTGCCCGGCGAGCCCTGGGCGTCACCGGAGGCCGGGTACGAGACGGTGCTGGACACGGCGCTGCCGGACACGGCGGTGATGATGAACGCGGTGGTGATGGACACGGCGGTGCTGGGCGGGCGCTCGCTGCGACTGCTGCGCGTGCCCGCCCGCCCGGACTGATCCACCCGAACCGATCAGCTGAAGGCGTGCCCGACCTCGACGTTCTCCAGGATGCCGATCGCGTCCGGCACCAGGACCGCCGCCGAGTAGTAGGCGCTGACCAGGTAGGACGCGATGGCCTTGTCGTCGATGCCCATGAAGCGGACGTTCAGGCCGGGCTCGACCTCGTCCGGGATGCCGACCTGGGTGAGGCCGACCACGCCCTGGTTGTCCTCGCCCACGCGCAGCGCGATGAAGGAGGTGGTCTGGTTCGCGGCCACCGGGATCTTGTTGCACGGGAAGATCGGCACCCCCCGCCACACCGGCCGGTGCTTGCCGAGCACCTCGACCGTGCCCGGGTAGACGCCGCGCTTGTTGCACTCCCGCTCGAAGGCCGCGATCGCCTTCGGGTGGGCGAACAGGTAGTCGGTGTCACGGCGCATGCTGAGCAGCTCGTCCAGGTCGTCCGGGGTGGGCGCGCCCGCCTGGGTCTGGATCCGCTGGTCGAAGTCGGCGTTGCCGAGCAGGCCGAACTCCGGGTTGTTGATGATCTCGTGCTCCTGCCGCTCCCGCAGCGCCTCGATCGTCAGCCGCAGCTGCTCCTCGGTCTGGTTCATCGGCTTGTTGTAGAGGTCCGCGACCCGGGTGTGCACCTTGAGGACGGTCTGCGCGACGCTCAGCTCGTACTCGCGCGGCGCGAGCTCGTAGTCCACGAAGGCGGTGGGCAGCTCGTACTCGCCCTCCTGGCCGGCCGAGAGGTCGATCCTCGCCTCACCGTGCGTGTTCTGTGCCTGCGCGGCGTCGGCGGCGACACCCAGCAGCTGCTCGCGCAGCGCCTCGGAACGGCCGACCACCTCCTGGAACACCGCGAAGTTCAGCGCCATCGCGACCCCAGGGGTCACCGCCTTCACCGTGTACGGCCAGGTGCCGCCGCCCTCGGTGAGCGCCTCGTCGCCGATGTGGTCGCCGTCGGCGAGGGTGCCGACCTGTGTCTCCTCGTCGTACTTGCCGGTGCCGAGCCGGTCGACCTTGCCGTGCGCGATCAGGAACACCTCCTCGATCGGCGCGCCCTCCTGCACCAGGACGTCACCCGGCGCGAAGTCCCGCTGCACGAACCGGCGGGCCAGCTCGCCGAGCACGTCCTCGTCCCCGAAACCGCGCAGCGCCGGCAGCTCACTCAACGACGGGGCGATCACCGACACCGTGGAACCGGACTTGGAGAAGCTCACCCGCCCGCGGCCGGTGGCGTAGCTCAGACGCCGGTTGACCCGGTAGGTGCCCGCGCTGACCTGCACCCACGGCAGCATCTTGAGCAGCCAGCGGGTGGTGATCTCCTGCATCTGCGGCTTCGACTTGGTCGTCGTCGCCAGGTTCCGCGCAGCGGCCGTGCTGAGGCTGAGCTGGGCCCGTACCTGCACGGTGGCGGAACCGGGGGAGGGCTCGGTCTCGACCGTCATGTCCACACTCCTGTCACTCAAGCACCGATGAACATTCGTCAGCAGATGTCATCGGCCGGTCGGCGGGAGCTCACAAGAGGCGCGCGACGCGCTCCTCCTCGCACGAACGACCGCACGCGCCCCCGTTCTCCGCTCCCACCCCACCCGTCCGAGTGGCCGGTTCTCGTCGGGCGTCACCGACAGGGGCGAAAAACCGGATGAGAAATGACGGACGATCCGCCTACCCTCACCGCGATGGCCGAGAACCGACAAGACCATGACACCGCGACCGGGCAGCACCGCTCCACGGTCCGCTCCCTGCTGCGTCTGTGGCCCTACGCCCGGGCCGTGCGCGGCCGGCTCGCCATCTCGGTGGTGGCCGCCTCGCTCGCCATGCTCAGCACCCTCGCCGTCCCCGTGGTGCTCGGCCGGATCGTCGACGGCCCGCTGGCCGAACACGACCTCGACGCCCTCTGGCCGCTGGTCGGCCTGCTGCTGCTCCTCGGGCTGGTCGAGGCCGCGCTGTTCTACACCCGCCGGGTGGTCCTCTCCCGCCCGCTGGGCCGGCTGGAGGCGGCCATGCGCGGCGACCTCTACGCCAAGCTCCAGCGGCTGCCGGTCTCCTTCCACGACCGCTGGGGCTCCGGCCAGATGATCTCCCGGGCCACCGCCGACATGAACGCCATGCGGCTCTTCCTGGCCTTCCCGCTGGTGTTCCTGGTCGTCAACTCGGTGACGTTCCTGGCCGGCACGGCGCTGATGTTCACCCAGGACTGGCGGCTCGCCCTGATCGTGCTGCTGCCGTCCGTCCCGCTCTTCCTGCTCACCCGGCGCTTCGAGTCCGGCTACTCCGTCTCCTCCCGGCTCGCCCAGGACCAGAACGGCGACCTCGCCACCGTGGTCGAGGAGTCCATCCTCGGCATCCGCATCCTCAAGGCCTTCGGCCGCCACCGCTCGATGGCCGAGCACTTCCGCGAACAGTCCCACCGACTGCGCCGCACCGAACTGCGCAAGGCCCACCTGCTCGCCAACCTGTGGGCGGTGATCGTCGGACTGCCGGAGATCGCCCTCTGCTGCGCCCTGGCCGTCGGCGCCTACCTCGTCGCCCACGACGAGTTGAGCACCGGCACCCTGGTCGCCTTCCTGTCCACCGCGCTCGCGCTGCGCTGGCCGGTCGAGTCGCTCGGCTGGCTGCTCGCCTACGCCAACGAGGCCTCCACCGCCGTCGACCGCTTCTTCGAGGTCATGGACGAGCCCGAGCCCGACGACGCGGGCGGCACCACGGCACTCGGTGCCCCGGACGGCATCCGCTTCACCGGCGTCCGCTTCCGCTACCCCGACGCCCCCGACGGCACCCCCGACCTGCTGACCGGCATCGACCTGCACGTCCGCAGCGGCGAGACGATGGCCCTGGTCGGCGCCACCGGCAGCGGCAAGACCACGCTCACGGCGCTCCTCCCCCGGCTGTACGAGGCCACCGCCGGCAGCATCACCCTGGACGGCACGGACATCCGCGAGCTGCCCCGGGAGAAGCTGCGCGAACTCGTCGCGGTGGCCTTCGAAGAGCCGACGCTGTTCTCCGCCACCGTCCGGGAGAACGTCCTGATGGGCGCCCCCGGCGCCGACGAACGGCAGCTGGCGTCCGCCCTCGCCACCGCCCAGGCCGGCTTCGTCGAGAAGCTCCCGGCCGGGGCGGACACCGAGGTCGGCGAGCAGGGCCTGAGCCTGTCCGGCGGCCAGCGCCAGCGCCTCGCGCTGGCCCGCGCGGTGGTCGGCGACCCGCCCTTCCTGGTGCTGGACGACCCGCTCTCCGCACTCGACGTGCACACCGAGGCGCTGGTCGAGCGGGCGCTGCGCGAGGTGCTCGGCACCACCACGGCCCTCGTGGTCGCCCACCGCCCCAGCACCGTGCTGCTCGCCGACCGGGTCGCGGTGCTCGCGGACGGCCGGATCGAGGCCGTCGGCACCCACCAGGAGCTGCTGCGCGACTGCCCGCACTACCGAGAACTGATGTCGGGCGAGGCCGCCCTCCTGCCCGAGGGGAGCAGCGCGTGACCACCACCGTCGAACCCGCCGAGACCGAGCCCGTCGAGGAGGAGCTGCCCCCGCCCCCGGCCGACGAGGAGGACATCCCCGTCCCGCCCGGCGCTCCCCGGGCGCTGCTGCGCTCGCTGCTCGGCCCGCACCGGGCCCGGATCGCCGTCGCGATGGTGGTGATCCTGGTCCAGCAGGCCGCCCTGCAGTCCGGCCCGCTGCTGGTCGCGCTCGCGATGGACCGCGGCATCCCGGCGCTGCGCGAGCACGACTCCGGCCCGCTGATCGCGGTGGTCTCGGCCTACCTGTTCTGCGCGCTGCTCAGCCCGGTGCTCCAGTGGACGTTCATCAAGATCAGCGCCCGGGTCAACCAGGACATCCTGGTGGACCTGCGCGGCCGGATCTTCCGGCACGCCCAGCGGCTCAGCCTGGACTTCCACGAGCGCTACACCTCGGGCCGGATCATCTCCCGCGCCACCAGCGACATCGACGCGCTGCGCGAGCTGCTCTCCGAGGGCCTCCAGGAGCTGCTGACCGTCTTCCTGTCGGTCTGCTACATCTCGGTGCTGCTGGTGGTGCTGGACTGGCGGCTCGGCCTGGCCTCGCTGCTCTCCCTCCTCCCGCTGGCCCTGATCGCCCACTCCTTCCGCACCCGCTCCCGCCGGGTCTACCGCCGCTCGCGGACCGCCGCCGCCTCGATGATCGTGCGCTTCACCGAGACCATGAACGGCATCCGCCCGGTGCAGGCCTTCCGCCGTGAGAAGGCCAACGACGCCGCCTTCGCCGTGGTCAACCAGCAGTCCTCGGGGGCCAACGCGGAGGGCTTCCTGGAGCTCGCCCGGTACGTCGGCCTCTCCCGCACCGCCGCCAACCTCTGGATCACCGGCATCGTGCTGCTGGGCGCCTACCTGGTCACCGAGGACGCGCTCGAACTCGGCGTGCTGACCGCCTTCGTGCTCTACCTGCGCCGGCTGTTCGACCCGATCGACCAGCTGGCGATGTTCCTGAACAGCTACCAGTCGGCCGCCGCCGCCCTGGAGAAGATCGCCGGCCTGCTCGCCCACGAGCCGACCGTCGCCGAGCCGGCCGAGCCGAGGGAGCTGCCGCGGGCCGCCGGCAAGGGGCGGGCGGTCTCCTTCGAACGGACCGGCTTCGCCTACCGCACCGGGAAGCAGGTGCTGCCGCCCTTCGACCTGCTGATCCCGGCCGGGCAGACGGTCGCGGTGGTCGGTGCGACCGGCGCGGGCAAGTCGACGGTGGCCAAGCTGCTGGCCCGCTTCTACGACCCGACCGAGGGCCGGATCCGGCTGGACGGCGTGGACCTGCGCGACCTCGCCACCCCCGAACTGCGGCGCGGCGTGGTGATGGTGACCCAGGAGTCCTTCCTGTTCTCCGGGACGGTCGCCGAGAACATCGCGATCGGCCGCCCCGGCGCCACCCGCGCGGAGGTCGAGCAGGCCGCCCGCGACATCGGCGCGTACGAGTTCATCGCCGCGCTCCCGGACGGCTTCGACACCGACGTGCGCAAGCGCGGCGGCCGGATCTCGGCCGGCCAGCGCCAGCTGGTCGCCTTCGCCCGCGCCCTGCTGGCCGACCCGGCGGTGCTGATCCTGGACGAGGCCACCAGCTCCCTGGACGTGCCCGGCGAGCAGGCCGTCCAACGGGCGATGCGCACGGTGCTGGCCGGCCGGACGGCGGTGATCATCGCGCACCGGCTCTCCACGGTGGAGATCGCCGACCGCGTCCTGGTGATGGACCAGGGCCGGATCGTCGAGGACGGCTCCCCGCAGGAGCTGATCGACGGCTCGGGCCGCTTCGCCACCCTCCACCGGGCCTGGAGGGACAGTCTGGTCTAAGGTTCGCCCTGGTCAAGGCTCTGACGTCAGGGCCATGACCGGGGCCCCGAAGCCGGGCCCACAGTTGTGCCCGTCCGGGTGCGCCGTCACGCACCCGGGCGGGCCGCCTTCCTTCCCGTCGCTTCCTGACGCACCGACGGCCGCCGTCCCCGCAGCGAGGACGGCGGCCGTCGGCGCGGCGTCAGCGCAGCAGCCCCGCGTCCATCCCCGCCGACTCGGCCGGGAGCGCGACCAGCCCCAGCTCGGCCGGGGAGGCCAGCCGGGGATGTGCGGGCAGCACCCGCACGGTGTAGCCGAACGGGCCGGTGCGGCAGAGCTCCAGCGAGCCCTCGTAGCGGGTGCGGCCGTCCAGGTCCGGGCCGCCGACCGGCTTGAGGGCGAGCAGACAGGCGTCCGAGATGCCGTCCGTCTCGTCCACCCGGCCGGAGACCACCTGCACCTCGACGTCGCCCGGTTCCAGTGCCCCGAGCTCGACCTGCACCCGCAGCGCCAGCGAGTTGCCCAGCTCCTGCGCCTCGGCCGGGCAGTCCGCCTCGACGTGCTCGACCCGCACGGCCGGCCAGCCGTCCCGGACCTTCGCCTTCCAGGCCGCCAGCTCCCGCGCCGGTTCGTGCCGGCCGGCCGCCAGCTCCCGCTGGGCCAGTGCCGCCGGGGTGTACAGCCGTTCGACGTACTCGCGGACCATCCGTCCGGCCAGCACCTTGGGCCCGAGGGTGACCAGGGTGTGCCGGACCATGGCGATCCAGCGGTGCGGCAGCCCGTCGCCGTCCCGGTCGTAGAACCGGGCGGCGACCTGCTCCTCGATCAGGTCGTACAGCGCGGCGGCCTCGATGTCGTCACGCCGCTCGGCCTCGCCGCTCTCCGGGTCGAGCACGCCGCCGGCCTCGTCGGCGGTGGGGATCGCCCAGCCGTTCTGGCCGTCGTACCACTCGTCCCACCAGCCGTCCAGGACGGACAGGTTGAGGCAGCCGTTGAGCGCGGCCTTCATCCCGGAGGTGCCGCAGGCCTCCAGCGGGCGCAGCGGGTTGTTCAGCCAGACGTCGCAGCCCGGGTAGAGGCGCTGGGCCATCGCCATGTCGTAGTCCGGCAGGAAGACGATCCGGTGCCGCACGGCGGGGTCGTCGGCGAAGGCGACCATCTGCTGGATCAGCCGCTTGCCGCCGTCGTCGGCCGGGTGCGCCTTGCCGGCCACCACGATCTGCACCGGCCGGGTCGGGTGGAGCAGCAGGGCGCGCAGCCGGCCCGGGTCACGCAGCATCAGGGTGAGCCGCTTGTACGACGGCACCCGGCGGGCGAAGCCGATGGTGAGCACGTCGGGGTCGAGCACCGAGGAGACCCACCCGAGCTCGGCCTCGCCGGCCCCGCGCTGGCGCCAGGAGGCGCGCAGCCGGCGGCGGGCCTCGTCCACCAGCTGGGCGCGCAGGGTGCGCCGCAGGTCCCAGATCTCGGTGTCGCCGATCCTCTCCAGGCCGGTCCAGCGCTGGGACTCGCCGGTGGTCATCGCCTCCTCGGCGCGCTCGGCGCCGAGTTCGGCGGCGCCGAGGCGGACGACCGCCGGGTCGATCCAGGTGGTGGCGTGCACGCCGTTGGTGACGGAGGTGATCGGCACCTCCGCGGGGTCGAAGCCGGGCCAGAGGCCGTTGAACATCGACCGGCTGACCTCGCCGTGCAGGGTGGAGACCCCGTTGGCCCGCTGGGCGAGCCGCAGGCCCATCGCGGCCATGTTGAACAGCTTCGGATCCCCGTCGCGCCAGGTCTCGGCGCCGAGCGCGAGCACCTGGTCGACCGGGACGCCGGGCAGGGCGGCGTCGCCGCCGAAGTGGCGGGCGACCAGCTCCCGGTCGAAGCGGTCGATGCCGGCCGGGACGGGTGTGTGGGTGGTGAACAGGGTGCCGGCCCGGACGGCTTCCAGGGCGGCGGCGAAGTCCGGTCCGGCCGGGTCGTCGGCGACCAGTTCGCGGATGCGCTCGACGCCGAGGAATCCGGCGTGGCCCTCGTTGGTGTGAAAGACCTCGGGGGCGGGGTGCCCGGTGAGCCGGCAGTAGGCGCGCACGGCCCGGACGCCGCCGATGCCGAGCAGCATCTCCTGGAGCAGCCGGTGCTCGCTGCCGCCGCCGTAGAGCCGGTCGGTGACGTCGCGCTCGGCGGGTGAGTTGGTCTCGATGTCGGAGTCGAGCAGCAGCAGCGGAACCCGCCCGACCTGGGCCTTCCAGATGTGGGCGGCCAGGGTGCGGCCGCCGGGCAGGGCGAGGTCGACCCGGCTGGGGGTGCCGTCGGCCTCCCGGAGCAGGCTGACGGCGAGTTCGTCCGGATCCAGCAGGGGGTAGCGCTCCTGCTGCCAGCCGTGCCGGTCGAGCGACTGGCGGAAGTAGCCGTGCCGGTAGAAGAGCCCGACCCCGATGATCGGGACGCCGAGGTCGCTGGCGGCCTTGAGGTGGTCGCCGGCCAGGATGCCGAGGCCGCCGGAGTACTGGGGCAGCGTGGCGGCGATGCCGTACTCGGGCGAGAAGTAGGCGATCGCGGCGGGCGGCGGGGTGGTACCGGCCTCCTGCCGGGTCTGGTACCAGCGCGGGCCGGCGAGGTACTCGCGCAGGTCGTCGGCGAGGTCGCCGAGTCTGCGCAGGAACCGCCGGTCGACGGCGAGTGCGGCGAGCCGGGCGGCCGGGACCTCCCCGAGCAGCCGCACCGGGTCCTCGCCGGTCGCGGCCCAGACCTCCGGGTCCACGGACCGGAAGAGGTCCCTGGTCTCGGGGTGCCAGGACCATCGCAGGTTGAGGGCCAGCTCGTGCAACGGCTGGAGTTGTTCGGGCAGGACGGTGCGGACGGTGAATCTGCGGATTGCCTTCACAGGCGTGAAGCGTAGCCTCGCCGATCGGCCTGACAGTGGCTCAAGCGGACTATTGGGCATCCGTTCGGGCTATTGATGAGATCGCATTCGGCGCATTGGTCTGCACGGGGGGCGCGCGAGGCGCACATTTCCGGGCGCCGCGCTACCAATGCGTGAACTCTGCGGTACGGATCCATTTCCGGTGGCTCACCCGGTCCGGACAAAGCCCGAAACTACTGTCGTACCGCTGCGAAAACCACGCCTCCGGTGCGAGGATGACCGAAGGCCGTTGATGCTGCGGGGACTACGACGACGGGTGGCGTCCCCCGAGTAGCAGCACGTCCGAATCCTTTTCGCGTTGACCGTTCCCCAACTCCCTTAGCCCATTCGGCGCTCGCCGGACACCGGCGCGTGTCCTCGCCGCCGGTCGGCTCGTTCACGGGTCGACCGGGTCGCCCAGGGGTGTTCCCCCGGGAGGCGTGCGCCGGGACGCGCACGGGCGCCGGGGCCTCCCGCCACCGGCTCGGCGGGCGCCGGGCAGGTTGCCGGGGACA
>NZ_JAFLNG010000010.1 GCF_017427025.1 Streptomyces sp. FH025 | reverse complement strand
CGGCCGCGCGTGGGTGTAGGCGCGGGCGAACTGTGCCCAGTCTGCCTCGGTGACGACCGCGAGGGCCTCGTCGTGGTCGAGGACGTCCTGCAGCGCGTCGAGTGCCCGGCCCGGGTCCAGTTCGCCGAGGCCGAGCAGGGTGCGCTGGCGCTGCACGGGCTCCAGGGCCGCCATGCCGCCTTCGGCCCAGATGCCCCACGCGACGGAGGTCGTGGCGCGGCCCTGGGCCCGGTGCTGTGCGGCCAGGGCGTCGAGGAAGGTGTTGCCGGCGGCGTAGGCCGCGCCGTGGCCGTCGCCCCACACGCCCGCGGTGGAGGAGAACAGGACGAAGGCGTCGAGGTCCGGCAGGAGTTCCGCCAGGTTCGCCGCCCCGGCGACCTTGGCCGTGATGACCTCGGCGAACTCCGCCGGTGTGGTGTCGGCCAGCCTGGTCGCCCTGATCGCGCCGGCGGTGTGGAAGACCGCGCGGATGTCGCCGACGCGCTCGACGAGGTCCCGCAGGGCGTCCCGGTCGGCCACGTCGCACGCCGCCACGGTCACCCGCGCCCCGGCTGCCTCCAGTTCGTCGCGCAGGCCGGCCGCGCCGGGGGCGTCGGGGCCGCGGCGGGAGGCCAGCACGATGTGCTCCGCGCCCTGCCGCGCGAGGCGGCGGGCCACGTGTCCGCCGAGCGCGCCGGTGCCGCCGGTGACCAGCACCGCGCCCCGCGGCCGCCAGGACCGCGCGGCCGGGCCCGATGAGGCCTTACGGCGCAACCGCTTGGCGAAGCGCCGGGTGCCGCGGATCGCCACCTGGTCCTCGCCCGTGCCGGCGAGCACGACGAGCAGCGCGTTCACGCTCTCCTCGTCGGGCACGGCGGGAAGGTCGACCAGGCCGCCCCAGCCCTGCGGGAACTCCAGCGCCGCGGACGCCCCGGTGCCCCACGCCAGGGCCTGGGCCGGGCTGGTGACCGGGTCGGTGCCCGAGGTGCTCACGGCTCCGCTGGTCGCGCACCACAGCGGGACGGCCGCCGTCCTGACCGGGTCCAGGCTGCGCGCCGGGTCCAGGGTGCGGACCAGATCCAGGGTGCGGACCAGGCCCGCCGGGAGCACCGGGTGGTCGGGGTGCGGCTCCTCGTCCAGCGCCAGCAGCGACAGCACACCGTCCGGCCCGGGCCGGGCGTCCCCGGTGTCGGCTGCGTCCCAGGTGTCGGCCACCGCGAAGCCCCGTTCGCGCAGGGCCTCGGCCCACGGGTGCCCGGTCGGGGCCAGGACGAGCCAGCGGTCCGGGTCGACCGGGGCCGCGGTACCGCTCGTCGGCGCCCACGCCACCTCGTACCGCCAGTCGTCACGGGGCACCGGCGGGGTCGCGGTCACCCAGTAGGGCTCGCGTTGGAAGGCGTACGTGGGCAGGTCCGCCCTGGGTGCGGTGCGGGGCAGGACCGGAGTCCAGTCGACGTCGGCTCCGGCGGCGTGGAGGCGTCCCGCCGCGGCGAGGAACTCGGTGAGGCCGCCGTGGTCGCGGCGCAGTGTTCCGGTGGCGGCGACATCCAGCGCGGGCACCAGCACCGGGTGCGGGCTGACCTCCAGGAACAGGTCGTGGCCGTCGGCGGTGAGCCGGGCGGTGGCCAGGTCGAACCGTACGGGTTCGCGGAGGTTGCGGTACCAGTAGTCGGCGTCGAGGGCGGAGGTGTCGACCGGCTCGCCGGTGACCGTGGAGTAGAACGGGACCGCCGCCGAGTGGGGCGTGATGTCGGCCAGTTCGGCGAGCAGTTGCTCGCGGATCGCCTCGACCTGCGCGGAGTGGGCGGCGTAGTTGACGGGCAGGCGGCGGGCGCGGATGCCGTCGGCCTCGCAGGCGGCCAGCAGTTCGTCCAGCACGTCGAGGCCGCCGGACACCACGACCGCCGCGGGTCCGTTCACCACGGCGGTGGTCAGCCGCTCGCCCCAACGGGCCAGGTAGCCGGCGGCCTGTTCGACGGACAGCGCGAGGGACACCATGCCGCCCCGGTCGGCGATGACGGCCAGTGCCCTGGACCGTAACGCCACGACCTTGGCGGCGTCCCGCAGCGACAGCGCGCCGGCGACGTACGCGGCGGCGATCTCCGCCTGGGAGTGGCCGACCACGGCGTCCGGCCGCACGCCGTAGGACCGCCACAGGTCGGCCAGCGCCACCATGACGGCGAACAGGGCCGGCTGCACCACGTCGACGCGGTCCAGCGAGCCGTGGCGCAGTTCGTCGACCAGCGACCAGTCGGTGTACGGGGCCAGGGCGGCGGCGCAGGCGTCGATGCCGGCGCGGAAGACCTCGGACTGCTCGTACAGGTCACGGCCCATGCCCGCCCACTGCGCTCCCTGTCCGGGGAAGACGAACACGGTCCCGCCGGTACGGGCCGGCAGGCCCGGCAGTCCCGGCGGGAGCGCGGCCAGGCCGGACAGCAGGTCGTCCCGGTCGGCGCCGACCACCGCGGCCCGGTGCTCGAACCGGGTGCGGGCGGCCAGTGCGCGGCTGATCGCGGCGGCCGGGACGTCGGGGTGGGCGGTCGCGTACGCGTGCAGCCGCTCGGCCTGGGCGCGCAGCGCGGCGTCGGTCTGCGCGGACAGCAGCCAGGCGGTGGGGGCGGCCCGGCCGGCGGGTTCGGGAAGGTGGACGGGGTCCGGGTCGGAGGACTGCTCGATGATCAGGTGGGCGTTGGTGCCGCTGATACCGAAGGCCGAGATGCCGGCGCGGCGCAGGTGCTCGTGCTCCGGCCACGGCCGGGCCTCGGTCAGCAGCCGGACGCCGCCGGAGGTCCAGTCGACGTGCGGGGAGGGGGCGTCCACGTGCAGGGTTCGCGGCAGTTCGCCGTGCCGCATCGCCATGACCATCTTGATCAGGCCCGCGACGCCGGCCGCCGCCTGGGTGTGGCCGATGTTGGACTTCACCGACCCCAGCCACAACGGCTCGTCCCGGTCCTGACCGTAGGCGGCCAGCAGGGCGTGGGCCTCGATGGGGTCGCCGAGGGTGGTGCCGGTGCCGTGGGCCTCCACCGCGTCCACCTCGGACGCCTCCAACCCGGCGTTCGCCAGCGCCTGACGGATCACCCGCTCCTGCGACGGACCGTTCGGCGCGGTCAACCCATTGGACGCCCCGTCCTGGTTGACCGCGCTTCCCGCGACGACCGCCAGCACCCGGTGGCCGTTGCGGCGGGCGTCCGACAACCGCTCCAGCAGCACCAAGCCGGCGCCCTCGGCCCAGCTGGTGCCGTCGGCCGCGGCGGCGAAGGGCTTGCTGCGGCCGTCCGCCGCGAGGCCGTGCTGGCGGGAGAACTCGGTGAAGCCCAGCGGTGTCGCCATGATCGTGACACCGCCGGCGAGCGCCAGCGAGCACTCGCCCGCGCGCAGGGCCTGGGCGGCCAGGTGGACGGCGACCAGGGACGACGAGCAGGCGGTGTCCACGGACAGCGCCGGACCGCGCAGCCCGAGGTGGTAGGCGACCCGGCCGGACGTGACGCTGGTCGCTACGCCGGTGAACAGGTAGCCCTCCAGGTCCTCCGGCAGGCCCGGCCCGGTCGCGTAGCCGGACGACCAGACGCCGGTGAACACGCCGGTGTGGCTGCCGCGCAGCGAGGCCGGGTCGATCCCGGCGTGCTCGAACGTCTCCCAGGCCGTCTCCAGCACGAGCCGCTGCTGCGGGTCCATGGCGAGCGCCTCGCGGGGCGAGATGCCGAAGAACGGAGCGTCGAATCCGGCCACCGCCTCCAGGAACCCGCCCCGGGTGATGTACGTGGTGCCCGCGCCGCGCAGGTCCGGGTCGTACAGGCCGCCCAGGTCCCAGCCGCGGTCGTCCGGGAAGTCGCCGATCGCGTCCACGCCCTCCGCGACGAGCCGCCACAGGTCGTCCGGCGAGGCCACCCCGCCGGGGAAGCGGCAGCCCATCCCCACGATGACGACCGGGTCGTCGTGGGCGGCCTGGGCGGCGGGGGCCGGCCGGTCGCCGGGGCCGGTGCGCAGCCAGTCGATCAGCTCCGCGGGCGTCGGGTGGTCGAAGACGAGACCGGAGGGGAGTTGCCGATCCAGGACGCCGACCAGGCGGTTGCGCAGTTCGAGCCCGGTGACCGAGTCGAAGCCGAGGTCCTTGAAGGTGAGCGCGGGATCGATGTCCGCGGGGTTCTCGTGGCCCAGCACGAGTGCGATCTGCGCGGTGACCACGGCGGCCGCGTCGACCGTGTCGCCCGACTCGGGGTCGCCGGTGTCCGTGTGGCCCGCCCCGGTGTCGCCGGTCTCCGGGCCGCCGTCCGGCCGGCCGGGCGCGGCGGTCTCCGCTGCGTGCGTCCCCGGGCCGGCCGGGGTCCGTCCGCTCTGCCCGGCTGTCGCTTCGGGCAGCCAGTGCGAACGGCGTTGGAAGGCGTACGTGGGCAGGTCGACCGGCGCGGCCTCGGCGACGGCCGGGGACCAGTCGACCGGCACGCCGGCCACGAACAGCCGGGACAGCGCGGTCAGGAAGGCGTCCGGCCCGCCCCGGTCACGGCCCAGCGTGCCGGTGGCGACGCCGGGCGCGCCGGTCCGCTCGCGGGCCTGTTCCATGATCTGTTCGAGGGCGGGCAGCAGCACCGGGTGCGGGCTGGCCTCGACCACGACGTCGTGCCCGTCCGCCAGCAGTGCGGCGGTGGCCAGGTCGAAGCGGACCGGCTCGCGCAGGTTGCGGTACCAGTAGCCGGCGTCGAGCTCCGTGGTGTCCTCGAGGAGGCCGCCGGTGACCGCGGAGTAGTACGGGATGGTGCCCTGCCGAGGCCGCACACCGTCCAGTTCGGTGTGCAGCCGCTCGCGGATCGCCTCGACGTGCGCGGAATGGGAGGCGTAGTCCACCGGGACGACGCGTGCGCGGACACCGTCCGCCGCGCAGGACTCGACCAGTTCGGACAGGGCCTGCGTGTCGCCGGACACCACGACCGAGCCGGGGGCGTTGACCACGGCGACCGTCAGCGCGCCGCCCCAGCGCGACACGTAGTCCTCGGCCCGCTCGGCGGACAGGGCCACGGACACCATGCCGCCCCGGCCGGTCAGCGCCACCAGCGCGCGGCTGCGCAGTGCCACGATCCGGGCCGCGTCGGACAGCGACAGCGCGCCCGCGACGTACGCCGCGGCGATCTCGCCCTGCGAGTGCCCGACCACCGCGTCGGGCTCGACGCCGAAGGAGCGCCACAGCTCCGCCAGGGACACCATCACCGCGAACAGGGCGGGCTGCACGATGTCCACGCGGTCGAGCGGGGCGCCGTCCAGGACATCGGCCAGGGACCAGTCGGTGTACGGGGCCAGTGCCTCGGCGCACTCATCCATGGCGGCCCGGAAGACGGGGTACGCGTCGTACAGCTCCCGGCCCATGCCGACCCACTGCGCGCCCTGGCCGGGGAACACGAAGACGGTACGGCCCGGGGTGCCGGCCCGGCCGGCGGCGACCTGGGCGGAGTCGAGCAGGACCGCGCGGTGCGCGAAGCGGGTTCTGGTGGTGGCCAGCGCGTGCGCGACCTCGGCGCCGGTCAGGTCCGGGTGGCTGCGCACGTGTTCGCGCAGGCGCTCGATCTGTGCTCGTAGCGCCTGCTTGGTCCGCGCCGTGACGATCCACGGCGCCGGCCGGGCCTCGGGGGCGGGCCGCCGGGCCGGCGGCGCGGCCGCATCGGGCGCCTGCTCGACGATCACGTGCGCATTTGTGCCGCCCATGCCGAACGACGACACGCCGGCGAGCAGGGGCGCGTCCGGCCGCGGCCAGGGGGTCAGAGCGGTCTGGACCCGCAGCGCCAGTGCGTCGAGGGGGATGCCGGGGTTGGGGGTTTCGTAGTTCAGGCTCGGCGGCAGTGCGCGGTGGTACACGCTGAGGACGGCCTTGAGCAGACCGACGATGCCCGCGGCGCCTTCCAGGTGGCCGATGTTCGTCTTGGCGGAGCCGACCCGCAGGGCGTTGTCGGCGTCGCCGGACCCGGCCGGGTCGCGGTAGGCCGCCGCGAGGGCGGCGGCCTCGATGGGGTCGCCGACGGCGGTGCCGGTGCCGTGCAGCTCCACGTACTGCACGTCCGCGGGACGCACGCCGGCGCGGTCCAGTGCCTCGCGGATGACCTGCTCCTGGGCCTGCGCGCTGGGCACGGTCAGGCTCCGGGTGGCGCCGTCGTTGTTGACCGCGCTGCCCCGGATGACACCGTAGACGCGGTCCCCGTCGGCCAGGGCCCGGTCCAGCGGTTTCAGGACGAGGAAGGCGCCGCCCTCGCCGCGCACGAAGCCGTTGGCCCGGGCGTCGAAGGTGAAGCAGCGGTCGTCCGGGGACAGGCCGCCGAACTCCGCCGCTCCCTCCTCGCGGGCGGCGGTCAGGTTGAGGTTCACCCCGCCGGCCAGGGCGAGCGCCGACTCCCCGCGGCGCAGGCTCTCGACCGCCAGATGCACCGCGACCAGCGCCGACGACTGGGCCGTGTCGACCGTCATGCTCGGTCCGCGTACACCGAGGAAGTGCGAGACGCGGTTGGCGATGACGCCCCGGTTGGTGCCGGTCAGCGTGTGCGGCGTGATGTGACCGGGGTAGGTCAGGGACGTGTAGTCCTCCCACATCGAGCCGACGAACACCCCCGTCGGGCCGCCCGTCAGCGTGCCCGGAAGGATCCGGGCGTCCTCCAGTGCCTCCCAGGCGAGTTCGAGCATGAGCCGCTGCTGCGGGTCCATGCCGGCGGCCTCGCGGGGGGACACACCGAAGAACGCCGCGTCGAAGCCGTCCACCCGGTCCAGGTAGCCGCCGTGCCGTACGCCCTGCCGGCCCACGGGCGGCGCGGTGATCGCGTCGGCCCCGTCACACAGCAGTCGCCAGAACGCCTCCGGATCCGGGGCTTTCGGCAACCTGCCCGCCATTCCGATGACGGCGACACGATCGGCATCCGAATCCAGGGGGAAGCGCATCACAAAGACACCTCGTGAGCCGGGGGGGATGAAGGAAGGCGGGGTGTTTCCGTAGCAGTCCCGATGGTGCGGCTCCGGCCGCGCGAGCGGCCGGATCATCGAGCGCGCGGGCAGCCCTGCGACCCGGTGGTATCCGGACCCGGACTCGACCGCGCTTCGGGCGCATGGATCAGTGGAGCGGTCCTCGAGAGCGACGGCGTTGGCGACCCTCTTCGAGGAAGATGCACTGGTGAGCTGAGCGTAGGGGCCGAGGCGATGATCGTTCCGCCGCGCAGATGAGCATGGCAGCAACATCACGCCATCGCCATAGGCCACGCGAAGGCTGGCTCAAACGAGGCACATCGCAACGTCATATGCCTGCATGACCAAGGCACCGTGGCGAGATCCATCCCGTGCCCCGTGAAACGTCGTTTCTTACGGACGGCCCGTCGCAGTGTCGGCCGACGGACCTGCTGGCGAATCTGCCGGTGCGTTCACGGTAGTTCGTCCACGCCCTTCACCGCCACGGCCGGGCCGGGTTCATGGACACCGTCGACGCCGCCGGTGACAACGTCCTAGAATCCCATTCGCACTCGCGCCGAAGAACGTCCTCGACCGTCATCCGGCCACCCGGGAAGACCTCCGCACGGCGGTCACCACCCGGATCGAGCGAACCGACCACCGGCGCCGCCGGCAGCTCCGGCCGAACCGTTTGACCCCCGTCGACGTCGAGACGATCGCGAAGCGCCACCGCCCCCGGCGGCACACAACCCAGCTGTCACCGATCCGTGCATCGGTCCCGGCCGTTCGCGCCCGGCACCCGGTGCCCGGGTCTGGTGACATCCAGTCAGAAGGTAGCGATGCGAGCCACGTTTCCCCTCACCACACCACACCACCTCGACAACGAGCCCGAAGCCGAGGCTCTGCTCGCGCAGGCTCCGGTCGTCCTCGCGACGATGGGTACGGCAGACGTCTGGCTCGCCCTTTCCTACAAGGCGGTGCGCCAGGTTCTGAGCGACAGCCGGTTCAGCCGGGAGGCGGCCACACTTCCGGGCAGCCCGCTGAAACTGTCCGTCGCCGGCGACCCGTTACTGGTCTCCAGCCTGGACGGCGAGCGCCACGCCCGTCTGCGCAAGCTGATGTCGCAGGCGTTCAGCCCGCGCATGGTCGATCAGCTCGAGCCACGCGTGCAGTCCATCGTGGACTCCCTGCTCGACTCCCTCGATCCGACCGCGGATCTTGTGGCAGGTCTCTGCGCTCCACTGCCGTTGATGGTCATCTGCGAGCTGCTCGGCGTGCCCTACTCCGAGGCGGAGGCCATCCGCAGGTGGACCAGGCGGCTGTTCGTCACGGACATCACTCCGGACGAACTGCGGGCCGCACAGGGCGAGATGCGCGCACCTCGCCTTCGGGCACGGGCCGCACTTCTGCCTCGGCGCGATACTGGCCCGCCGGGAGATGCGGGTGGCGATCGGGTCCGTGGTGAAACGGTATCCGGGACTGCGCCTCGCCGTTGACGAGTCCGAGCTCACCTACGTGCCGGAACTGGTCTTCCGCGGCCTACAGGCGTTGCCGGTCACTTGGTGATCCGTGATCCCTCATACCGCAGGCGCGGGAACCGGACGGGATCGACCGGTCGGGGCGACGCCGACGGCCCTCCTGCCGCCGGTGGGACCGGTGGCAGGAGGGCCGTGCGCCCGTGGGAGCGGGCGCGCTCAGGAGACCCGTTCGCCCAGGGCCTCGGTCATGAGGTCACCGACGAGGCGGGCACCGTCCTCCGTGAGCACCGACTCGGCGTGGAACTGCATCGAGGCGAAGTGCGGGCCGCGCAGCGCGTGCACCTCACCGGTCTCCCGCTCCCGGCTCACCTCGACCACACCCACACCGGGGCACGCGACCTCGTCCTCGCGGCTGCGGGCCGCGAAGGTGTTGTAGAAGCCGACCCGCTCGCGGGCGCCGAAGAAGTCGATCTCCCGCTGCACCCCCTGGTTGGGGACCTCCCGACGGACCAGGGGGAGGCCCAGGCGCATGCTGAGCACCTGGTGGCTGAGGCAGACCGCCAGGAACGGCCGCCGCTCGTCGAGCAGCGTGTCGATGGTCGAGCGCAGATGGGCGATCTTCGGATGGCCGAGCTCCCGAGGGTCCCCCGGCCCCGGGCCCATCACGACGAGGTCGTGACCGGCCAGGGTGTACGGCTCGTCGAACCGTCGGACCGTCACCGACAGGCCCATGGCGCGCAGTTGGTGGTCGAGCATCCAGGTGAAGGTGTCCTCGGCGTCCACGACCAGTGCGCTGCGGCCCGCCAGCGCCGGCACCGGGCGGAATCCCGCCGGGCCCTTCTCCAGCCAGAAGCCGGCGAGCGTCGCGTTGCGCCGCTCCAGGGCTGCCCGCACGTCCGGGTGCTCACCGAAGCGAACCGGCCCGCCCGTCGGCGCTCCGGCGGGAGCGGCGGGCCCGCGGCCCGGCCCGTCCGCCCGCAGGGCCGCGAGCAGCCCGGCCGCCTTCGCCCTGGTCTCCGCGACCTCGGAGGCCGGATCGGAGTGCCGGACGAGCGTGGCACCCACGCCGATCCGCACCCGGCCCGAGCCGTCGATGTCGGCGGTACGGATGAGGATGGACGAGTCCAGGGCCGGACCACCCTGTTCATCGCGGCCGATGAGCGCCACCACCCCGCTGTAGTACCCGCGCCCCTGCGGCTCGTACCGGCTGATGACCCGGCAGGCGCTCTCCACCGGGCTTCCGGTGACGGTCGGGGCGAACATCCCCTCGCGCAGGATCACCCGGGGGTCGAGGGCACTTCGCCCCTCGATGAGGTACTCGGTGTGCGCGAGCCGCGCCATCTCCTTGAGGTAGGGGCCCACCACGCGGCCGCCCGACTCGCAGATCCGGGCCATCACCTTGAGTTCCTCGTCGACCACCATGTAGAGCTCGTCGGCTTCCTTGCGGTCGGCGAGGAAGTCCATGACCTCGGGCAGGGTCGGCCCGGAGGCCGGGTAGCGGTAGGTGCCGCTGATGGGGTTCATGACCGCCGTGCCGTCCGCGAGGCTGATGTGCCGCTCGGGGGTGGCGCCGACGAAGGTGCGGTCGCCGGTGTGGATGACGAAGGTCCAGTAGGCGCCCGACTCGCCCTGGAGGAGCCGGCGGAAGAACGACAGCGCGCTGTGCGGCGTGTAGTCGGTGATGTCGGCGACGAACGAGCGCTTGATGACGAAGTTCGCGCCCTCGCCCTCGCCGATCTCGTCCGCGATGACCCTGCGGACGATCTCGGCGTAGGCGTCGTCGGCCACGTCGAAGTGACCGTCGGCCAGTTCGGTCGGCACGTCCGGAAGCCTCCGCAGCGCCTCGGCCAGCGGCAGCCGCCCCTGTCCGGTGACGGTCATCGCGATCAGCGGCTCGCCGTCGTCCGCCCCGACGAAACCGCGCTCCGCGATCTGCCGGTAGGGGATGAGCGCCAGCACGTCGTGGCGCGCGTCGGCGCCTCGTGCCGGTCGCGCGGGGACGGGGATGTCCGCCGTGCTCGCGGGCGTCGAGATCTCGCCGACCAGGACTTCCAGTTCGTCCGGACCGGTCGCCTCAGGGCGGTGCAGCAGCGCGAAGGCGGGCGGATGCGGCGAGAGCACCCGGTCCACCAGCTCCGCGACCGCCGTCACCGCCGCCTCGGTCCCGGTCATGCGGCCCCCTCGCGTCCACCGTGTCCGGCACGCACGTCGTGTCCGGCCAGGGCGGCGGGCGTCTCCAGCGAGGCGAGGATCGCGTCCGTCGTGGCGACGGCGGCGCAGCGCTGCGCCGCGTACTCGACGGCCAGCCGGTGGTACTCCTCGGAGAAGTCCGCGACGGCGTCGGCCGCCAGGAACGGCTGGATGTCGTTGGTGAACGCCTCGACCGCGGTCATCAGCACGCCCACGTGTGCGTACACACCGCAGATGACGAGCTGGTCGCGACCGCGCTCCCGCAGCCACTGGAGCAGGCCGGAGCGGAAGAAGGCGCTGTAGCGCCACTTGGTGAACACCGCGTCGTCGGGCCGCGGAGCCAGGGGCGCGACGACCTCGCGGTCCGCCGGGTCCACCCGCATGCCCGGCCCCCAGAAGTCCTTGAGCAGGCCGCGCTGCTGTTCCGTCATGCCGCCGGGCTGCGCGGTGTACGCCACCGGCATGCCCACCGCGGCGGCGCGTTCGCGCAGCCGGGCGGCGTTTCCCACGAGCGGTTCGCGGACGGTCTCGGGGAAGGGCCGTAGGAAGTAGTTCTGCATGTCGTGCACGAGCAGGGCCGCCCGGTCCGGGTCCACGGTCCAGTGCGCGGTGCTGCCGGGCAGGTCCTCCGCTGATGGCAGCGGGTACGGCTCGATCGGGGGAATGCCCGCCATGGCCTTCCTCTCCTGGGTCTCTGGATTTCTGGGCTTCGTGAACTTCCTGGGCTTGGTGGGTTGCCCGAGCCGCAGCACCGCGGCGGCCGAACGCCCGCACCGGCGCGACGGCCGAACGCCCGCACCGGCGCGGGTCGGGCGTCACGCCTCAGGCGGCGACCGCCGCCTCCCGCTCGGCCACCCGCCACGCCGAGACCACGGACAGCGCCTGGACGGGGGTGAGCCGGGGGTCGCAGAGGCTCGCGTACGCCGTCCCGACGAGGCCGATCTCGGACTCGCTCCGCACGCATTCGGTCACCTCGTCGGGGGTGGTCTCCAGATGGAGCCCGCCCGCGACGCCGCCCGCGCTCCTGACGGCCTGCTGGAACTGCTCGACCTCGCGCGTGATCGCCTCCACGAAGCGGGTCTTGAGCCCGTCCGGAGTGCTGACGGTGTTGCCGTGCATGGGGTCGGTGAGCCAGATCACCGGGTGTCCCGCGGCGCGGACGGCCTCGACGAGCGGGGCCAGCCGCTCACCCACCGCCTCGACGCCCATCCGGGCGATCAGGGTGAGCCGGCCCGGGACCCGCTCGGGGTCGAGCCGTCGGCAGAGGGCCAGCAGCTCGTCCGCCTCCATGCCGGGACCGACCTTGCAGGCCACGGGATTGGCCACCCCGGCGAGCAACGCCACGTGGGCGCCGTCGACCTGCCGGGTCCGCTCGCCGATCCAGGGCCAGTGCGTGGAGGCGAGCAGCAACCGCCCCTGCTCGTCCCGGCGCAGCATGGGGACCTCGTAGTCGAGGAGCAGCGCCTCGTGACTCGTCCAGACGGGCGCGCCGATGCGGGTGTGCCCGCGAGGGTTGCGCCAACCCAGGTATCCCATGACGTCGTAGGCGGCCTGATATCCCGTCAGCAGACGTTCCGGGTCGGGCCGCCTGAGCTCCGGGTCGGGTTCCGGGCTGTTGACCATGTGCCCGCGGTAGACCGGGAGTTCGAGGTCTCCGACGCGTTCGGTGGGCCGTGAGCGGGGCTTGCCGAACTGGCCGGCCAGCCGTCCTGCGCGGACCACCGGCCGGCCCGTGTCGATCTCCATCGCACCGGCGAGCATGCTCAGCAGTCCGGCCTTGCGCGCGACGTGGCCGGCGGTGCTGTCCGCGGGATCCTCCGCGCAGTCGCCCGCCTGCACCACATGGGCCTCCCCCGCGGCGACGCGGGCCAGCAGGGAGCGCAACTCGTCCACGTCGCCGGCCTCGACGAGCGGGGGGCGGGTCGCGAGTTCCTTCCGCACCTGCAGGACGTGGGCCAGGTCTTCCCACGGCGGCTGTTGCAGCGCCTTTGCAGACCGAATGTCAAGCAGAGCGTCGTCCACTGTATTTTCCATTCGCGGAGGCGATGAGAGATTTCTTGAGGGGGCGGGCGGTGATTCGCGCACACGTGAACGGCCTGGAAATCGGCATTCGTTCGCACCGCACGGGCCTACGGGCCACCGGCGGATGACGCCCGCCCTCTAGATCATGTAATGCAAGCCAAGGGCCGACAAAGTTTTCCGGAGTAAATCCGTCAAGTGGGGCGCGGTCCGTCAGACGACCGGCACTCCGTCAGGTGGGCGGATTTCCGTCAGGTGGGGACGGATCCGTCAGGTCGGCGAGCGCGGACCGGAGAAGGCGCCGCCTGCGGCGGTAGGTTCGGAGCCGTCGATGCCGTCGGGCGGGCGGCCTGTCGACCGCCCGCCCGACGGCGGTTCAGCGGGCGGTCAGCCGGCCCGGTCCGCCAGGGCGACGACCGCGTGGGCGGCCGAGGCGAGTGTGACGTGGCGGTGCCAGCCGCCGAAGGAGCGCCCCGTGAAGTCCCGGATGCCCACCCGGTCGGAGATCTCCTCGAAGTCGCGGTCGACCATGTCGGGGAGCCTGCTCAGCCTCACCAGGGAGGCCGGCGACACGGTGGTCATGTTGGTCAGCCACACGGACGTCGGCCAGGGCCGGTTCTCCTCCCCCACCCCCAGCAGCCGCAGGCCGTCACCGGCCCCGGTCGGCGCGGACTCGGAGGGAAGGGCGACATCGACGGCGGCCGCCAGGTACGTCCGCTGCGCCGGCTCCGCATCGGGCCTCCTCCAGATGACCGGCCTGCGCATGTCCTTGACCTGGCTCATGATCTGGAACGCGGACAGCAGCTTGCCTCCGCTCGCGGGGAGCACGGTGTCCGTCACCGCGAGACGCTGGTCGCAGCCGATCCGCACGAGGAGCGGGGCTCCCCGTGCCGCGAGCCTCCCGAAGATCGTCACCGGGTCCGCCTCGCAGGTGTCGAACACCGTGGGCAGGCCGGGCAGTTCCCAGTCCGTCGCGATCTCGGCGCGGGCTCTGACCACGCACTCGCTCAGGTCCTCGGCGTGCACTCCCTCCGGGATCGACACCCGGCTGCGCCGCAGGTCGTCCTTCAGCCAGGCATTGGGCAGGTGGAGGCGCCAGTTGATCGGCACGCTCGCCTCCTCCGAGGCCGCCCAGACCCCGATGGCACGCTGTGCGTTCAGCACCTGCCCCAGGGCCGGGACGAAGCGCTTGTCCACCCCGACCGAGTGCTGCCCCGACTTGGGGATGATCATCGGCCGCACCACCCAGGCCTGTGGGGGCGTGACGCCCGTCAGGTGCTGGGCCAGGGCGCGCCGGATGGGCACCCAGTCCCAGGTGGAGCCGGAGATGAAGTGATGGAGGTTCTGTTCGGAGACCTCGTCTCCGAACAGCGCCGCGAGATTGCGTATCGACTTGCGCCCCTGGGCCTTCAGCAGGCCGCGCACGTAGTGCATTCCCTTCCTGCACTGGTCGCTGCGCTGGAGGGACGAGAACAGTACGGGAGAGAGTTCGGCGAGTACCGCGTCACGGGATCTGGAACGCGGAGCCTGTGGTGCGGTTCCGGGACGCAGGTCGTACTGGAGCATGGTTCTCCTATTCCTGCCCAGGTCAGGGCTGCCGCACAGCCTGTGTGACCAGGTGGATTCACCGATGACAGCGAGGATTCCGATGACAGCGGGCTTGGAGGCGCACGGTGGGCCGACCGGGGCCCAGGGCCTCTCCCGGATCCTTGCCGGTTCGCGACGCACCCGACGCCGTGCCCTGATCCGACGGCGTCCGAGAGACAGGCCCTGGCCGGGCTCCTTGAGCCCGGCCAGGCGCGAGGGTCCTACTCCCCTTCCGACCGGGGCACCCAGCGCAGGGCGAGGACACCGAGCGCCAGCGAGAGCAGGCTCGCCACGCCGATCGCCGCATGCATGCCCGAGACGAACGCGTCCTTCGCCTCGGAGATCGTGTCCGCCGCCAGCCCGGGCGTGCCGAGCGTCTCGTCCAGCGTGTCGGCCACGTCGGGCCCGAGGAGCCGGAAGCACAGCGCCGCGAGCGAGCCGAGCAGCGAGATCCCCAGCGCGTTGCCGAGTTCGTTGCTCGTCTCGGCGATCGAAGCGGCCGACCCGGCACGCTCCGCCGGCACCGCCGCGACGGCGGTCTCGGCCACGAGGCTGAAGGAGAGCCCGTAGCCGACACCGGCGATCATCGTCGAGATGACGAACGCCGGCACCCCTCCGATGAAGCCGGTCAGGAGCATGAACAACAGGCCGATGCCCATGGCGAAGTGCGAGGTGATGAGCGCCGCCCGCTTGCCGATGCGGTCGACGATCGCGCTCGTGCCGATGCACGCCGCGGTGAGCACGGTCGCGCCCGGCAGCGCCAGGAGGGCGGCGGAGAGGACGCTGTGGCCCAGGACGGACTGCAGGTACACGCCGCTGAGGTATCCCGCGGCCGCCCAGGCGACGAGCGACAGCAGGCCGGTGAGGATCGCGACCGTGAAGACCCGGTCACTGAAGAGCCGGAGGTCGAGCAGGGGCCGTTCGAGCGTGAACTGCCGGCGCACGAACACCGCCAGGATCGCCAGGCCGAGGATGCCGGTGACCGCCTGCGTCACGGAGAAGCCCTGCGCGGCAGCCGACTTGACGGAGTAGACGGTCAGCAGGATGCCGACGGAGGACAGCACGACGCTGAGGGCGTCGACGCGGCCGGGGCTCGGCTCGCGGACCTCCTTCAGCAGGGACGGTGCGAAGGCGAGGAACAGCACGACGACCGGGATGTTGATCAGGAAGACCGAGCCCCACCAGAAGCGGTTGAGCAGCAGGCCGCCGATGATCGGCCCGGCGGCGAAGCCCGCCGCGAAGGTCGCCGCGAAGATCCCGATCGCCTGGGCGCGCTGCCTGGGGTTGTGGAAGATGTTGCCGATGATCGCCAGTCCCGAGGGCAGCAGCGTCGCGCCGCCGAGTCCCATCAGCGCCCGGCAGGCGATCAGGACGACCGGGTCGGGGGAGAGCGCCGCGCCGACGGAGCCGAGACCGAACACGACGGCGCCGCTCAGGAGGAACTTGAGCCTGCCGTAACGGTCGCCGAGGTTGCCGAACGCGATGAGCAGTGACGAGACCGCGAAGCCGTAGATGTCGAGGATCCACAGCGCTTGACCGGTACTGGGCGTGATCGCGGACGTGATGCTCGGCATGGCGAGGTAGAGGACGGAGCCGTCCATCGCGACGAGAGCGACCGGGCCGAGCACGACGATGAGGCCCAGCCATGCACGCCGGTCAGCACGCTCCGCGACTAAGTCGAGTGAAGCCACGGGCAGCCTTTCAGGAGAGGTGCGGAGTTGTTCGCGTCAGCGGATGCGCGCGTCGATGCGCCCGACGATGCGTACGATGGTGCGTACGGCGTACGCACCAGGACATGCGTACGGTGTACGCACATCGCCGGTTATACTAACCCACAGCCGCGAACATGCAAGGCAGAGGGACCGTGAAGACACAAGGCAGACAGGCGAGTTCACCTGGGCTTACACAAGGGGCGATCGTCCGCGCCGCCATCCGCATCGCCGACGCGGAGGGCATCGCGGCGCTCTCGATGCGACGCCTGGCGACGGACCTCGACTCCGGCGTCATGTCGCTCTACCGCCACATCGCGAACAAGGACGAGCTGCTGACGGCGATCACCAGAGCGGTGTGCGACGAACACCCGTACCCCACGCCCGCTCCGCCGCACTGGCGCGACGCCATGCGGCTCGCCGCCGAGCTGGACTGGGAGGTGTACCGGAAGCACCCGTGGACGCTGGTGACACAGGCCTCCGCGCGCCACTTCTCGGACACCACCTGCCTCGACTGGATGACGGCCTCGCTCAAGCCGCTGACCGAGGACCCGGCGCTCGCACGCTCGCTCGCGATCGCCGTCTGGTCCTTCGTCCAGGGCGCGTCCATCCAGCGGATCGCGCAGCAACTGCTGCCCAGCGACGAGGGGTTCGGGCATTCCCCGCTGAGGGCGACGGAGGAGGACTTCACGGTGGGGCTCGAAACCCTCCTCGACGGCCTCGAGCAGCGGGCGAACGCCAACCGGTAGGTCGTCCGCCGGAAGTGTCCTGACGAGGCGGCGGTCGTTGACCCCGGCATGACGCCACGTCCGTTGAACACCGATCCGAACAGCAATACGACGCCGCAGGCCGGGGCACCGCGGGAACACCTCGCCCACCGGAACGGCAGGACGGCGACCGCCGAGGAGTTGACGCCGCTCGCCTTCATGGGCTACGCGCACTTCACCGCCATGCAGGTCCGCGGGGGCCGGGTGCGCGGCCTCGACCTCCACCTCGAGCGCCTGCGGCACGGCTCGGCGGAGCTGTTCGGCCGGGAAACCGCCGACACCCGGGTGCGGTCCTGCCTGCGGGCGGCGCTGGAAGCCGCCCCCGCCGACCTCTCCCTGGTGGCCACGGCCTATTCACCGGTCGGCGAGTTCACCGCGGACGGGCCCGGTACCGAGCCCGAGCTCCTGGTCCGCACCGGGCCGGCCGCGTCCGGCCCCGAGGGCCCGCTGGCCCTGGCGGCCGTCCGCCACGAGCGCTTCCTCCCGGCCGTGAAGCACGTCGGCGAACCGGCCAAGACGTACTTCCTCCGCCAGGCCTTCCGGCGGGGCTTCGACGACGTCGCCTTCACCGACCACCGCGGCCGGCTCAGCGAGGGCTCGATCTGGAACCTCGCCTTCTGGGACGGCTCCTCCGTGGTGTGGCCGCGGGCCGAGATGCTGCACGGGGTCACGATGGGCATCGTCCGCAGGCAACTGGACCGCCTCGGCACCCCCCAGCGCGTCCGGGAGGTCACGCTCGCCGACCTGCCCGACGTGGCCGGCTGCGCGGTGATGAACTCCTGGACGCCGGGCGTCGCCGTCCGCCGGATCGACTCCGCACTCCTGCCCGAGGCCCCCGCCTTCCTTGACCTGCTGCATCGCGCCTACGAGGCCGAACCACCGGTCTCTCCGTGAGGCCCCGACCGGGCCGCGGACGCACGGGGGACATGACATATATCGAAATTTTTGTACGGACCATCTGTTCTCCCGTGGTTAGCATCGGGCGACGAACTGGGACCGGCGAACGCGCTCTCCCAGCGCCAACATGGCCTCGTCCATGTGAGCGTCGATGCGTATCGATCCCCCTGCCGGCGACACAAGTCGGCCGTCTATGCGACGCGGAGACCAGAAATGCGACTTGCGCACGTATTGGCACATGTTTTCGAGCTCCACGCGGACCGGCCCGCGGTCGGTGAACGCGCCAAGGAGTTCGTACCGGACCCACGAACGGGCCGCGGTTCGATCCGTCTGCTGCCGCACTACGAAACGACCAGCTACCGCGAACTGTGGGACCGAATACGCGCGGTGGCGGGCGAATGGCACCACCACCCGGAACACCCGCTGCAGCCCGGGGACCGCGTGGCCATCCTCGGCTTCACGAGCCGCGACTACGCGACGCTCGACCTGGCCTGCAACCACGTCGGGGCCGTCAGCGTCCCGCTCCAGACGAGCGCCCCCGTGCCCCAACTCGCCTCGATCATCGAGGAGACGGAGCCGTCCATCGTCGCCGTGAGCGCCGAACGCCTGGACACCGCCGTCGCCTCGGTGCTCGGCACGCCCTCCGTCCGGCGCCTCCTGGTCTTCGACTACCACCCGGAGGTCGACGACCATGCCGAGAAGTACGCCGCGGCGTCCGAACAACTGGCCCGGGCCGGTCTCGACGTGACCGTCGAACCACTGACGGACGTCATCCGTCGCGGCACCGCCCTCCCCCGCGCGCCGCTGTTCACGCCCGAGGACGAGGACGCCCTCGCCATGCTCATCTACACCTCGGGAAGCACCGGGACGCCGAAGGGCGCCATGTACACCGAACGGCTCGCCGCGGCGATGTGGGGCGGTGCCTGGTCGAAGCTCTTCGCCGGCACCGACGCGATCACCATCAACTACATGCCGATGAGCCACGTCGCCGGGCACTCCTCCCTGAAGAACTGCCTCGCGCGCGGCGGAACGACGTACTTCACCGCGAGCAGCGACCTGTCGACCCTGTTCGAGGACATCGCGTTGGCCCGCCCCACGGAGCTGTCGCTGGTGCCGCGCGTGTGCGAAATGCTGTTCCAGAAGTTCCGGAGCGAAACCGACCGACGGGTACTGGACGGAGCCGACCGGCAGGCGATCGACGCGGACGTCAAAGCGCACCTGCGGGAGAACGTCCTCGGCGGCCGCGTCACCTGGGCCAGCAGCGGATCCGCGCCGCTGTCAGCCGAGTTGACCGCCTTCACCGAGTCCCTGCTCGGCCTCAAGCTGCACAACATCTACGGCTCCACCGAGGCCGCCGGCGTCGCCGTCGACGGCGAGATGCTGCGCCCACCGGTCACCGACTACAAGCTCGTCGACGTGCCGGAGCTCGGCTACTTCGGCACGGACTCCCCCCACCCGCGGGGCGAGCTCCTGCTGAAGGCCGACTCCATCATCCCCGGGTACTTCCGGCAGCCCGAGCTGACGGCGCAGCTCTTCGACGAGGACGGCTACTACCGGACGGGGGACATCGCCGCCGAGGTCGCGCCGGACAGGATCGCCATCGTGGACCGCCGCAAGAACGTCCTGAAGCTCTCGCAGGGAGAGTTCGTGGCGACGTCCCGTCTGGAGGCCGCCTTCGCCACCAGCCCGCTGGTGCGGCAGATCTTCGTGTACGGCAACAGCGAACGCTCCTACCTGCTCGCCGTCGTCGTCCCCACCCCCGAGACCCTGGAACGGTTCGGAGGTGAACAGGCGCGCCTGAAGCAGCTGTTCAGCGAGTCGTTCCAGGAGATCGCCAAGGACACCGGGCTCAACTCGTACGAGATCCCCCGGGACTTCCTGTTCGAGACGGAGCCGTTCAGCCAGGCGAACGGCCTGCTGTCGGACCACCGCAAGCTGCTGTGGCCCAACCTGGTGAACCGGTACGGCGCGCGCCTGGAGCAGTTGTACGCCGACACGGCCGCCCGGGAGGCCGAGGAGTTGCTCGAAGTCCGCCGCACCGGCGCGGACCGGCCCGTGCTGGAGACGGTCCAGCGGGCCACCCGGGCGCTGCTCACGGGTTCGCTGGTCGACGTGAGCCCCACCGCGCACTTCCGGGACCTGGGCGGAGACTCCCTGACGGCGGTGTCCTTCTCCAACCTGCTCCACGACACCTTCGGCGTCCGCGTCCCCATCGACGTGGTCATCAGCCCCGCCTACGACCTTCAGCGGCTGGCCGACTACATCGGGGACAAGCGCGAGGCCGGGGGCAAGAGGCCCACGTTCGCGTCGGTGCACGGCACGTCGGTGCACGACGAGCCGGTTCGCGACGAGGAGACCCACGAGGTCCACGCCAAGGACCTCACCCTCGACAGGTTCCTCGACGCACAGACCATCGCCGCTGCCCGTGAACTCCCGCCCCCGGCCGGGGAACCCCGTACCGTCCTGCTCACCGGCGCCAGCGGCTACCTCGGGCGCTTCCTCGCCCTGGAGTGGCTGGAGAAGCTCGCACCGGTGGGCGGAAGGCTGATCTGCCTGGTGCGGGGGAAGGACACGGTCGCGGCCCGCCAGCGGCTCGTCGACGCGTTCGGCAGCGAGGACGCCGAACTGGTCGGGAAGTTCGCGGAGTTGTCCGCCGGGCACCTGGACGTCGTGGCGGGCGACATCGCGGAGCCGCAGCTGGGGCTGGACGCCGCCACCTGGGAGCGGCTGGCCGACGAGGTGGACCTGATCGTCCACGCGGGCGCCCTCGTGAACCACGTGCTCCCGTACAACCACCTGTTCGAGGCCAACGTCGTGGGGACGGCCGAGCTCATCCGCCTGGCGCTCACCGCCCGGATCAAGCCCTTCACCTACATCTCCAGCGTCGCCGTCGCCAACTCCCGGATCGGGCAGCCGGCCCTGGACGAGGACTCCGACATCCGCACCGCGATACCCGTCCAGCCGGTCGACGGGGGCTACGCCGGCGGGTACGCGACCAGCAAGTGGGCCGGGGAGGTCCTCCTCCGCGAGGCGCACGACCTGTGCGGCCTGCCGGTCACGACCTTCCGTTCCAACATGATCCTCGCGCACAGCCGGTACAGCGGGCAGCTCAACGTGCCGGACATGTTCAGCCGCCTGCTGTTCAGCGTCATCGCCACCGGCATCGCCCCGCGTTCCTTCTACCGGGCCGACGCCGACGGGAGCCCGCAGCAGGCCCACTACGACGGCCTGCCGGTCGACTTCACCGCCGCCTCGGTGGTCGGCCTGGGCGGTCGGTACGAGGCCGGGTACCGGACGTTCAGCCTGGTCAACCCGCACGACGACGGGATATCCCTCGACACCTTCGTCGACTGGCTCAACGACGCGGGACACCGCATCGAGCGGGTGGACGACTACGGGGACTGGCTCGTGCGGATCGAAGCCGCCATGCGCGCGCTCCCCGAGGCTCAGCGGCAGCACTCCGTCCTGCCCCTCCTCCACGGCTTCCGGGAGCCGGAGGAAGCCGTCCCCGGATCCCTGATCCCGTCCACCCGGTTCCGTGCCGCCGTCCAGGAGGCCGCCCTCGACCCGACCGGGGACGTACCGAAGCTGTCGCCCTCGCTCATCCGCAAGTACGCGACCGACCTCAAGCGCCTGATGGCCGCGTAGGGACGGCGGGGAGCCCGGGGGCGGGTCGGCGTTCTCCGCCGGCCCGCCCCGACGCGACCGGATCAGCGGTTCGGAACGTGGTCCGGACCGTGGTTCGGGAAGTAGACGGACTTGAACCTCTGGTAGGTGGCGAGGCCCTCCGGTCCGAGTTCGTGGCCGAGGCCGCTGTTCCCGCGTCCGGCGTAGGGGGCGGAGAGGTCGACGTCGTAGTAGTTGACGCCGACGCTGCCGGTGTCGAGGCGGCGGGCGAGGTCGAGCGCACGCTCGGGGTCGGTGGTCCAGACGGTGCCGCCGAGGCCGTACTCGGAGTCGTTGGCGAGGGCGACGGCGGTGTCGAGGTCGGAGTAGGGGATCAGGGCGAGGACCGGCCCGAGGATCTCCTCGCGGGCGATCCGGGAGCTCGGGGAGACGGCGCCGAACACGGCGGGCCGGACGTACCAGCCGCGGTCCTGCTCGGGGCGGGTGCCGCCGGCGGCGAGCGTGGCGCCCTCGGCGCGCCCGGCGGCGACGTAGGACTCGACGCGGTCGCGGTGGGCGCGGCTGACCATCGGGCCGATCCGGGTGGCCGGGTCGAGCGGGTCGCCGACGGGGAGCTCGGCGGCGTACCGGGCGACGGCGTCGAGGAGTTCGTCGTGGCGGTGCGCGGGCACCAGGATCCGGGTGGACAGGTAGCAGGCCTGGCCGCCGTCGAGCAGGGCGTGCGCGGCCAGGCCCCGGACGGTGTCGGCGAGGTCGGCGTCGTCCAGCACGATCGCGGCGGCGCGCCCGCCCAGGTGCAGGGTGACGGGCCGCATGAGGCGTCCGGCGGCCTCGGCGACCTCGCGGCCGGCGGGGGTGGAGCCGGTGAACGCGATCTTGTCGACGCCGGGGTGGGCGACCAGCAGCCGGCCGAGGTCGGCGCCTCCGGTGACGACGTTGAGGACACCGGGCGGCAACCCGGCGCGCTGGGCGGCGGCGGCGATCTCCAGGGCGCCGAGGCCGGTCTGCTCGGCGGGTTTGACGACCACCGTGCAGCCGGCCGCGAGCGCCGGGGCGATCTTGAACATGGCGAGCGGCTGCGGGAAGTTCCAGGGGACGACCACGGCGACGACACCGACGGGTTCGCGCAGCACCACGGTCTCGCCGGCGCCGTCGAACCGGGGCCGGCGGTCCTCCAGCGGAGTGGTCCGGGCGAGCCCGGCGTGGTAGCGGGCCAGGCCGATCGGGGCCGCGCCCTCGCTGTGGACGGAGATGCCGATCGGCATGCCGTTCTGCACGGTGGTCAGGAGGGCCCGCTGCTCGGCGTTCTTGGCGAGCTCCTCGGCGAAGCGCTCCAGCAGCTCGGCGCGCTCGTCGGGTCTGAGGCCCGCCCACTCCGGGGCGCGCAGGGCGCGGCGGGCGGCGGCCACGGCGGCGTCGACGTCGGCGGGGCCGGCCACCGGGGTGGTGCCGAAGGGCTGCTCGTCGGCGGGCGAGTACAGCACGGCGGTTCCCCCGTCGGCCGGTCGGTGCCAGTGCCCGTCGATGTGGAGGCGGTCGTACTCGTACGGCATGGGGTTCCTCCCCTGAGGATGACTGAGGATGACGCGGTCCGTTGGCTGGGCGGTGAGCGGGGCGCACTTCCTCGGGCACGCGATCGGCCTGCGGGCAGGGCCGGTCGCGTACTGCCTGTTCCCGGGCACGGCACCGCCCCCGCCAGCGGGGGTCCGGCGGGGGCGGCGGTCCGGGGATCCGGCTCGGGTCAGACGGTCTCGGGGTCCTTCAGGGTGGCGGCCGGGGCGGGCTCCGCGGCCGGGCGCTTCTTGCCGGGGGCGAACATCGCGGCGATCATGCCGACGGCGGAGGCGACGGCGCCCAGCGCCAGGGCGGCCCGGAAGCCGTCGAGGGCGGTGGAGGCGTTGTCGTAGCTGCCGTTGGCGGCGAAGGCCACGCTGAGGAAGGCCACACCGAACACGCCGCCGACCTCGCGCACGGCGCTGTTGGAGCCGGAGGCGATGCCCATGTCCTCCGGGGCGACCGAGCCGAACACCATGTTGATGGTGGTGGGCAGGCACATCGCGATGCCGACACCGCCGAGGATCAGCGGGACGACCAGGGCGCCGTAGCCGGTGCCCGGGCCGGTCACGAGCGCGATCCAGGCCAGGCCGACCGCCTGGAGCAGCAGGCCGCCGACCATGAACGGCCGGTTGCCGTGCTTGTCGGCGAGGCCGCCGGCCAGCGGGGCGACGATCATCGGCATGGCGGTCCAGGCGAGCAGCCGCAGGCCGGTGCCGAGCGGGCCCTGGCCGAAGCCGACCTGGAACATCTGCGAGAGGATGAACAGCGCGCCGATCAGCGCGAAGTGCTGGAAGAACGCGGAGATGTTGGAGACGGTGAAGCCGCGGATGCCGAACAGGCGCATCGGCAGCAGCGGGTGCTCGGTGTGGCGCTCCCAGGCCACGAACACGATCAGCAGCACCACGCCGGCGGCCAGCGAGAGCAGGACCTCGGCGTTGCCCCAGCCGATTCCGGGGGCGCGGACCGCGGCCCACACCAGGCCGAGCAGGCCGAAGGAGGCGAGCAGCAGGCCGACCACGTCGATCTTGGGCGCGGAGCCGTAGCTCTCGCGGAGCAGCACGGCGGACAGCACGGCGGCCGCGGCGCCGAACGGCACGTTCAGCCAGAAGATCCAGTGCCAGTTGAGGCCTTCGGTGATGAAACCGCCGGCCACCGGGCCGGCCGCGACGGCGAGGCCGGAGACGCTGCCCCAGATGCCCATCGCCCAGCCGCGCCGCTCCGGCGGGTAGGCGTCGCCGAGCAGGGTGAGGCTGACCGGGATGGCGATGCCGGCCGCGACGCCCTGGAGCACGCGGCCGAGGATCAGCACCTCGACGTTGCCGGCGACGGCGGCGAGCACCGAGGCCACGGTGAACAGGACGAGGCCGAAGACGTAGACCTTCATCCGGCCGAAGCGGTCGCCGAGGGCCGCGCCGGTGAGCATCAGGCAGGCGAACGCCAGGTTGTAGGCGTTGATCGTCCACTCGAGGTCGGCGAGGCTCGCGTTGAGCTCGGTGCGCATGGTGGGAATCGCGGTGACCACCACCATGACGTCCAGCGACGTCAGGAAGGCGCAGATCGCGACCAGCGCGAGCGCCCAGCCCGGGCGCACCGGGCGGTTGGTGGAGCCTGTCCTAGTAGTCACGGCGTAACCTCCGTGGGGTCGGGGCCGGCGTGTTCCTGGCCATCGCTGTTTCCGTTTCGGTGCTGTGGTGCGGGTGGGACGGGCGGTGCGGGTGGCGCAGGGGTGCCATCGGCGCTCAGTTCTCGTACTCGTCGTGCAGGCGCCACCACTGGTAGGGCGCGGTCTGCGGCCAGCCCTGCGGGGAGTCCTCCCAGGTCTCCTGGCGGCCGTACGGGGTGAGGTCGAGCAGACCGAAGTCGGCTCGCAGCCGGTCGACGCCGCGCGAGGTGGTGAAGTAGGTGCGGTAGATCCGGTCGCCGTCGCGCAGGAAGACGCTCAGGCCGAAGCCTCCGCCGAGGCCGCAGTCGGCGTTGAAGTCGCTGCCCTGCGAGGAGTACCAGGGCAGGTTCCACTCCATCCGGGCGCGGTAGGCCTCGATCTGGGCGAGCGGGGCCGGGGAGGAGAGCACCATCGTGGTGTCACGGGCGCGCAGGTGGGCCAGGTTGCCGATGTTGTCGATGAAGGTCGAACAGCCCTTGCAGTAGTGGTGGGAGCCGGGCTCCATCATGAAGTGGTAGACGATCAGCTGGCGGCGGCCGTCGAAGAGGTCGAGCAGGGTCGCCTTCCCGCTCGGACCGTCGAACAGGTACTCCTTCTCGAACGCGACCATCGGAAGCCGGCGGCGTTCGGCGGCCAGGGCGTCCTGGGCCCGGGTGGCGGCCTTCTCCTTGACCAGCAGGGCGTCCCGGGCGCGCTGCCACTCCTCGGGCGACACGATCGGTGGAAGGCTCATGACATCTCCTGGTGGTAGTGCGTCCGGCCGACGGCTCTGGACGGTGACTTCGGACACAGTAGCAGGTACTCCTAATTTCTAAGTAACCACACTCCGAGAAAGAAGCAACCCGGGCTATGCTGGGGCCGTGGCAGGTAAACGGAGATACGACGACGGATGCGGGCTGGCACACGCCCTGGAGATGGTCGGCGAGCGCTGGGCGCTGCTGATCGTCCGGGACCTCCTCCTCGGCCCGAAGCGCTTCACCGACCTCCAGGCCGGACTGCCCGGAGCCGGGCCGAACGTGCTCACCCAGCGCCTGCGCGACCTCGAACAGGCCGGGGTGATCCAGCGCCGCACCCTGCCTCCACCCGCCGGCTCCCGCGTCTACGAACTCACCGAGTGGGGCGCCGAGTTGGAACCCATAGTGGTGACCTTCGGGCTGTGGGGCTCACGCTCTCCGGTGCTGCCCCGGGAGGGCGAGGTGCGCGCCGACTCGCTGATGATCTCGATGCGCTGCACCTTCGACGCGACCGCCGAGCCCGCCTGGTCGGCCAGCTACGAGATCCGGCTGGACCCTGACCGGTTCACGGCCCGGGTGGTCGACGGCCAGTTGGTCGCGCTCACCCGCGGCCAGCCCACCGAGCCCGCCGACGCGGTGCTGGAGACCGCCCCGGCCACCCTGGACGCCCTGCTCAACGGCCGCACGTCCACCGAGGCGGCGCTCGCCGACGGATCGCTGCGCATGACCGGTGACACCGAGGCGGGCTGCCGGCTGCTGCGCGCGGTGCGGGCCTGACCGACGACCACCGTTCCACCGTGCCACCCGAGTCGACCGCATTCTCAAGGATGCGGCCGGCTCCCGGCACGAGCCATGCTCCCGGATAGACGATCAGCGCATCCGGGAGGACATGGTGGGGCGGACGACGATACCGACACGGCGGGAACTGGTCGGCCGGGCAGCGGAGCTGGTGCCACTGCTGCGCGAGCGCTCGCTGTGGATCGACGAGCACCGCAGGCTCCCCGAGGACGTGATCGACGCCCTTGAGGAGTCCGGGATCCTGCGGATGCAGGCGCCCGTGCAGTACGGCGGGTACGAGAGCGACCCGGCCACCCTGGTCGACGTGCACGCCGAGCTCGCCCGCGGCAACGCCTCCGCGGCGTTCTGCGTCTCGGTGTGGTCCCTGCTCAACTGGATGGCCGGGCTGTGGCCGGACGAGGTGCAGGACGAGGTGTTCGCCCGGCCGAACGTCCGGGTCTGCGGCACCCTGGCGGCCTCCGGCACCGCGGTGCGGGTGCCCGGAGGCTGGCGGATGAGCGGCTCCTGGCGCTTCAACAGCGGGGTGCTGCACAGCCAGTGGAAGGTCACCGCGGCCGTCCCGGAGGGCCCGGAGGGCGCCAACGGCCCGATCACCGCACTGGTCCCCACCTCCGAGCTGGAGTTCGTGGACGACTGGCACACCTTCGGCCTCCCCGGTTCGGGCAGCGTCACCACCGTCGCCCGGGACGTCTTCGTCCCCGACGAGCGGGTGATCGCCACCGCCGACTTCTTCACCGACCAGTGCAAGTCCAAGATCAACGCGGCCAAGCCCGCCTACCAGGTGCCGATGCTGGTGACCTCGACCGCCGCCACCGGCGGGCAGCTGATCGGCTCGGCCAAGTACGCCCTGGAGACCCTCCTGGAGCGGATGCCCGGCCGGTCGATCACCTACACCGACTACCGGAGCCAGGCCGAGGCCCCGGTCACCCACCTCCAGGTCGGCGAGGCCGCTCTGCTGATCGAGGAGGCGGAGGCGCGGATGCACGCCTTCGCCGACCTGATCTCCGCCAAGTCGGCCGCCGAGGAGCCCTGGACCCAGGACGAGCGGGTCCGCTCCCGCGTCCAGCTCGGCCGCACCGCGCAGCTCGCCAAGCAGGCGGTGGACATCGTCGCGATGGCCGGCGGCGGCTCCTCCATCTACCGGGACGTGCCGCTGCCGCGGATCCAGCGCGATGTGCACGCGGTCGCCATCCACGCCCTCACCAACCCCGCCACCACCATCGAGCTGTACGGCCGGATGCTGTGCGGCCTGGAGCCCAACACCCAGTACCTGTAGGCACGTTCCCACATTTCACGGACCTGAGCAGAAGGGGTACCTCGCCATGCGACCGTTCCGCGCCGACTTCCCGCAGAGCGACCTGGACGACCTGAAGCGCCGCTTGTCCGACACCCGCTGGCCGGAGGGCCTGCCGGAGGCCGGCTGGGACCGCGGCGTGCCGGTGGACTACCTCAAGGACCTCGCCGAGTACTGGCGCACCCGCTACGACTGGCGCGCCGCCGAGGAGCGGCTGAACCGCCACCCGCACTTCACCACCACCATCGACGGCGCCAACATCCACTACCTGCACGTCCGTTCACCCGAGCCGAACGCGCTGCCGCTGATCATCACGCACGGCTGGCCCGGCGCGGTCACCGAGTTCCTCGACGTCATCGGCCCGCTCACCGACCCGCGCGCCCACGGCGGAGACCCCGCCGACGCCTTCCACGTGGTCATCCCCGCGCTCCCCGGCTTCGGCTTCTCCGGCCCGGCCGAGGCCGGCTGGACCACCCAGCGCGTCGCCTCCGCCTGGGCCGAGCTGATGCGCGGGCTCGGCTACGACCGCTACGTCGCCCAGGGCGGCGACTTCGGCTCCGGCGTGGCCCTGGTGCTGGGCATGCAGGACCCGGAGCACGTGGCCGGCGTGCACCTCAACACCCTGGTCACCGCCGCCGCCGACCCGTCCGAGCTGGAGGGCCTGAGCGAGGAGGACCACGCCCGGATCGCCCGCTCCGAGCGCTTCACCCGGGTGCTGTCCGGCTCGATGAAGCTCCAGGCCACCCGCCCGCACACCGTCGCCTACGGCCTCACCGACTCCCCCGTCGGCCAGCTCGCCTGGGTCGTCGAGAAGTACAAGGACTGGGCGGACGCCCCCACGGCCCCCGAGGACGCCGTCGCGCGCGACCGCATCCTGGACATCGCCACCCTGTACTGGCTCACCGGCACCGGCGGCTCCTCCGCCCAGTTCTACTACGAGAGCGTCGACTTCCTGCCGATCGAGGCGAACGCCGGCCGCTACTTCCCGCTCAGCATGCCGCTCGGCGTCGCGGTCTTCCCGCACGCCCCCTTCAAGCCCGTCCGCCGGTTCGCCGAGCGGGAGTTCGACACCATCGTGCACTGGAACGAGTACGACCGCGGCGGCAACTTCGCCGCCCTGGAGCAGCCCGAGCTGTACGTCGGCGACGTGCGCGCCTTCGCCCGCCTGCTCAAGGACCGCTGACCCGCCCGAGGATCGCCGACCAGCCCCCCGGCCGTACCCGCCGGGGGGACCTCGGCGTGCCCGGAACCAGTTCCTGATTGACCGTCAACTTCCTCTGCATGAGCGGCAATTAGGGAGATGTGCGGCGGCCACAAGGACCGAGACCATGCCTGGTATGGATGCGGCCGAGTGCGAGAAGAGAGCACGATGAGGAATCGGAACCAGGAGCGGGCGATCGTCCTCGGCGGGAGCTTCGCCGGAATGTTCGCGGCACGGGTACTGTCCGAGGTCTACGACGAGGTGCTGGTCGTCGACCGCGACCGGTTGAGCGGCGTGAGCGAGCCGCGGCGCGGGGTGCCGCAGGGCCGGCACGCGCACGGCCTGCTGGCACGCGGCCAGCGCATCATGGAGAACCTGTTCCCGGGCTTCACCGACGGACTGCGGACCGCCGGCGTGCCCGTGGGCGACCTGAACTCCCAGGTGCGCTGGTACCTGGACGGCCGGCGGCTGGCCCCGGCCACGGGCGACCTGACGCTCGCGGGAGCGACCCGCCCGATGCTGGAGCACCTGGTGCGGCAGCGGGTGGCGGAGCTGCCCGGGGTGTCCTTCGCCGAGGAGACGGACGTGGTGGGCCCGCTCGCCTCCTCCGACGGACGGCGGGTGACCGGCGTGCGGATCCATCCGCGCTCGGGCGGAGCCGAGCAGGTGCTGCCGGCGGCGCTGGTGGTGGACGCCACCGGCCGGGGCTCACGGGCGCCGCTGTGGCTGACCGAGCTCGGCTACCCCCAGGTCGAGGAGGAGACGATCCGGATCGACCTGGCGTACACCAGCCGCCGCTACCGCTGGCACACCGACCCGTTCCGCGGCGACATGTCGATCAACCCGGTGGCCACGCCCGCGCATCCGCGCGGGGCGTTCCTGCACACCATCGGCGAGGACCGGATGCTGATCTCGCTGACCGGCGTGCTCGGCGACCACCCGCCGACCGACGCCACCGGATTCCTGGAGTTCGCCCGCTCCCTGCCGGTGCCCGATGTGTACGAGGCGATCCGGGACGCCGAGCCGCTGACCGACCCGGTGACCTTCAAGTACCCGGCCAGCCGGCGCCGCCGCTACGAGCGGATGGCGGACTTCCCGCGCGGCTTCCTGGTGCTCGGCGACGCGGTGTGCTCCTTCAACCCGGTGTACGGGCAGGGCATCGCGGTCTCCGCGATGCAGGCGATGGCGCTGCGCAAGCACCTGCGGGGCGGCGCGGAGCCGGATCCGGCCGCCTACTTCCGCGACGCCTCCGCGGTGCTGGACGCGCCGTGGGAGCTGTCGGCCGGCGGTGACCTGGCGTTCCCCGGCGTTCCGGGCCGGCGCCCGCTGAAGGTCCGGGTCGCCAACGCCTACATGGGCCGCTTCCAGGCCGCGGCGGTCCACGACCCGGCGCTGACCGCCGCGTTCCTGCGGGTCACCGGGCTGATCGACCCGCCGACGACGCTGATGCGACCCGCCGTACTGGCCCGGGTGCTGCGCGCGCCCCGCACCCCGATGTCCTCCTCCCCCGCCGCCGGGCCGACCGCGCCCGGCGGCGTCCCGTCCGGAAAGGCGACCAGATGAGCGGCCGGTCCTCCTCCTCGCCCGGTCTGGGCGGCTCGCTGAACACCCCGAAGATCGTGCTGCTGGTGGTCGCCGCGGCGGCCCCGCTGGCGGCGGTGGTCGGCACCGTGCCGCTGGCGTTCGCGCTGGGCGACGGCGCGGGCGTGCCCGCGGTGTTCGTGTTCGCCGGGCTGGTGCTGCTGTGCTTCTCGGCGGGCTACGCCGCGATGAGCCGGCGGATCGTCAACGCGGGCGGCTTCTACACCTACGTGTCGCTGGGCCTGGGCCGACCGCCGGCGGTGGCAGCGGGCCTGCTCGCGGTGCTGTCCTACAACGCCGCGGCGATCGGACTGACCGGCGCGTTCGGCTACTTCGCGGCGATGACCGCGCGGATCCACGGCCTGGACCTGCCCTGGGAGGTGTGGACGGCACTCGCGGTCCTGCTGGTCGCGGTCCTCGGCTACCGGCAGATCGACCTGTCGGCGCGGGTGCTGGCACTGCTGATGGCCGCCGAGATCGGGGTGCTGACGGTGCTCGACGTCGCGGTGGTCGCCGACCGCGGCGTGCACGCGCTGCCGGCCGCCTCGATGGCGCCGCACACCGTGCTCAGCGGCGCGGTCGGCGTGTCGATGATGTTCGCCTTCATGTCCTTCATCGGGTTCGAGTCGGCCGCCCTCTACGGCGAGGAGACCCGGAACCCGACCCGCACCGTGCCCCGGGCGACCTACGCCTCGGTGGTGGTGATCGCCGGGTTCTACGCCCTGACCAGCTGGGTCGCGGTCGGCGCGATCGGCGCCGACCAGGTGCGGGACGTCGCCGGCGAGCAGCTCGGCAACCTGTTCTTCACCATCAGCACCGACCACGTCGGCGCGTGGATGACCTCGCTGTTGCAAGTGCTGCTGTGCACCAGCATGCTGGCGGCGATCCTGGCGCTGCACAACGCGGCCAACCGGTACGCGTTCGTGCTCGGCCGCGAGGGCGTGCTGCCGTCCTGGCTGGGCCGGGCCCACCGCTCGCACGGTTCGCCGCACCGGGCGAGCGTGGCGCAGTCGGTGCTGACCGTCCTGGTGGTCGGCGCGTTCGCGCTGGCCGGGCTGGACCCGTACACCAGCCTGTCCACCAGCCTGGTGGGGCTGGGCACGCTCGGGATCGTGGTGCTCCAGGCGGCGGCCGCGCTCGCGGTGCTCGGATTCTTCCGCCGCCGCGCCGACGGGCACTGGTGGCGGACCGGACTGGCACCCGCGCTGGGCGCGCTCGGGCTGATCGCCTCGGCGGTGCTGCTGGTGGCCAACTTCCCGCTGCTGACCGGTACCGACAACGCGGTGGTGAACGCGCTGCCGTGGCTGCTGGTCGCGGCCGCCGTGGCCGGCACGGTCCTGGCGCTGTGGCTGCGCGCCCGGCGGCCCGAACGGTACGCGGGCCTGGCCGCGGCCGAGGTGCGCGAGCCGGAGCCCCGCCCGGCCGGTGCCCGGCACCGGGCGGCGGCCCGGTCTGCGGCCCGCTGAACGGCCCCTCCCGAACCGGCTTTCAGCTCCACACTCCCCCACTCATCGCCCCTCTCGCTGAAGGAGATTCGATGTACGACTACGTGATCGTCGGCGCCGGCTCTGCGGGTTCCGTGCTCGCCGCCCGGCTGACGGAGGACCCGGACGTGACGGTCTGTCTGGTGGAGGCCGGCCCGGCGGACACCGACGAGAACATCCACGTCCCCGCCGCGTTCGGCGAACTGTTCCGGACCCGGATCGACTGGGACTACGACACCCACGAGGAGGAGGCGCTCGACCGGCGCCGGGTGTTCCTGCCCCGCGGCAAGGTCCTCGGCGGAACCAGCTCGATCAACGCCATGCTGTACCTGCGCGGCAACCGCCTGGACTACGACGGCTGGGGCCAGCCCGGCTGGAGCTACGACGAGTTGCTGCCGTACTTCCGCCGCTCCGAGGACAACGAGCGCGGCGCGGACGCCTACCACGGCGCCGGCGGCCCGATGTCCGTCTCGGACGGCCGCTCCAGGAACCCGCTGTCGCACGCCTTCATCGACTCCGCGCTGGAGGCCGGCTACGCGCCGAACGACGACTTCAACGGCGCCCGGCAGGAGGGCTTCGGCTTCTTCCAGGTCACCCAGCGCAACGGGCGGCGCTGCTCCACCGCGGTCGGCTACCTGCACCCGGCGATGGACCGGCCGAACCTGACGGTGGAGACCCACCTCCAGGTGCACCGCGTCGTGGTGGAGAACGGCCGGGCCGTCGGCGTCACCGGCTACCGGCTGGACGAGGAGCACACCATCCGGGCCGAGCGCGAGGTCATCCTGTGCGCCGGCGCCTACAACTCCCCGCAGCTGCTGATGCTCTCCGGCATCGGCCCGGCCGACCACCTGAACCTGCTCGGCATCCCGGTCGTCCAGGACCACCCCGAGGTCGGCCGCAACCTCCAGGACCACCCGCTGGTGCCGCTGATCTTCACCACCTCGCAGCCGGTCAGCCTGCTCGGTGCCGACGACCCGGAGTTCGTCCGGCAGTTCGTCGAGGAAGGCCGCGGCCCGCTCACCTCCAACGGTCCCGAGGCCGGTGGCTACATCCGCACCCGCCCCGAACTGCCCGCCCCGGACGTGGTGTTCTTCTCCGGCCCGCTGATGTTCGCCGACAGCGGCCTGGGCCTGCCCACCGGCCACGCCATCACCTACGGCCCGGTGATGCTCACCCCCCGCAGCCGCGGCACCGTCACCCTGGACTCGCACGACCCGACGACCAAGCCGAACATCCGGCACAACTACTACCAGGACCCTGACGACCTGCGGACCGCCGTCGACGGCACCCGGATCGGCCTGGAGATCGCCCGGCAGAAGCCGCTCGCCGCGTACACCGACGGCATGCTGCGCGCCCCCGCGTCCGAGTCCGAGGCGGACCTGCGGGCGTTCGTGCGCGCCTACACCCACTCGATCTTCCACGGCACCGCGACCTGCTCGATGGGCAAGGTGGTGGACGCCGAGCTGAAGGTGATGGGCATCGACGGCCTGCGGGTCGCCGACGTGTCGGTGATGCCCGCCCCGGGCCGCGGCGCGCCCAACGCGACCGCCATCGCGATCGGCGAGAAGGCCGCCG
>NZ_JAFLNG010000001.1 GCF_017427025.1 Streptomyces sp. FH025 | reverse complement strand
AGGGTGGGAGGGAGCGCGGGAGCAGGGATCGCCTACCCACGGAAGCGCACGCGCATGCGGGCCGCACACCCTGGCTACAGGGGCGGCACACCGTATGGCCCTTCCACGGTACGACGACGCCCCGGCCGTGTCTGCACGAATACTTGGATTTCCTAGTATCTGAGACAGGAGCCCCCGGGAGAACGCCACAGGGCCCGGACCGCCGTTCGAACGGCGGTCCGGGCCCTGGTCAGGCCGGGTGTCGGGCGGGTGTCAGCCCAGGTCGACCGAGCGCGCGAAGCGGGCGCCGATCTCGGCGGCGATCGCCGACAGCACGTCCTGCGGGATCTCGGTGTCCACGGTGATGGACGCCAGCGCGCAGCCGCCGTCCCGGGCGACCTGCATGCCCGCGATGTTGATGCCCGCGTCGCCGAGGTGCTTGCCGAGCACGCCGACCACGCCGGGGCGGTCCTCGTACTTGAAGAAGGCCATGTGGTCGGTGAGCGCCACGTCCACGTCGAAGGCGTCCACGCCGACGATCTTCTGGGTCTGCTTCGGACCGGCCAGCGTGCCGGAGATGGCGATCTCCTCGCCGTTCGCGAGAGTGCCGCGCACGGTGATCACGTTGCGGTGCTCGGGGCTCTCGCTGGAGGTGGTCAGTCGGACCTCGACACCGCGCTCCTGGGCGAACAGCGGGGCGTTGACGTAGGACACCGTCTCCGCCACCACGTCCTCGAACACGCCCTTCAGCGCGGACAGTTCGAGCACCTTCACGTCGTGCTGGGTGATCTCGCCGCGGACCTCGACGTCGAGGCGGACGGCCACCTCGCCGGCCAGCGCGGTGAAGATCCGGCCGAGCTTCTCGGCCAGCGGCAGGCCCGGGCGGACGTCCTCGGCGATCACGCCGCCCTGGACGTTCACCGCGTCCGGCACCAGCTCGCCGGCCAGCGCCAGGCGCACCGACTTGGCGACGGCGATGCCGGCCTTCTCCTGCGCCTCGTCGGTGGACGCGCCCAGGTGCGGGGTGGCCACCACGTTGTCGAAGGCGAACAGCGGGGAGTCGGTGCACGGCTCCTTGGAGTACACGTCCAGGCCCGCGCCGGCCACCCGGCCCTCGCTCAGGGCGGAGGCGAGCGCCTCCTCGTCCACGATGCCGCCGCGGGCGGCGTTCACGATGCGCACGGACGGCTTGACCTTGTGCAGCGCCTCGTCGCCGATCAGGCCGATGGTCTCGGGGGTCTTGGGGAGGTGGACGGTGATGAAGTCCGACACCTCCAGCAGCTCCTCCAGCGTGACGAGCTTGACGCCCATCTGCGCGGCGCGGGCGGCCTGGATGTAGGGGTCGTACGCGACGATCTTCATCCCGAACGCGGACATCCGCTGGGCGACCAGGACACCGATCCGGCCGAGGCCGACCACGCCGAGGGTCTTCTCGCTCAGCTCGACGCCGGTGTACTTGTTGCGCTTCCACTCGCCGCCCTTGAGCGCCGCGTTGGCCGGGGCGATGTTGCGGGCGACGGAGATCAGCAGGCCGCAGGCCAGCTCGGCGGCGGTGACGATGTTGGAGGTCGGCGCGTTGACGACCATCACGCCGGCCTTGGTGGCGGCGGCGACGTCCACGTTGTCCAGGCCGACGCCGGCGCGGGCGACCACCTTGAGCTTGCGGGCGGCGGCCAGGGCCTCGGCGTCGACCTTGGTGGCGGAGCGGATCAGGATCGCGTCGACGTCGGCGATCGCGGTGAGCAGCTCGTTGCGGTCGGCGCCGTTGCAGTGGCGGATCTCGAAGTCGGGGCCGAGGGCGTCGACGGTGGCGGGCGACAGCTCTTCGGCGATCAGTACGACGGCGCTCTTGGATGTCACAGTGCTCACGACAGTGGGTCCTTAACTGTCCGGTTCCCCGGCGCACGCGCGTGGCGTGTGAGGGCGGGGGAAGGTGGCATGCCGCGTAGGTAGACGCACGACGCTGTGGGCCTGACGCGCACTCGGAGTGTATCGACGGGCTGGGCGCCCGGCTGCTCCCGTCCGGCGAAATCACCCGGACGAGAGCAGCCTACTTGTACAACGAACTTACAAAATCGAACCTGTCGGGAAGGCTCAGGCCTTCTCGTTGACCCAGCTCATCAGCGAGCGCAGCTTCTTGCCGGTGGTCTCCAGCAGGTGGTCCTCGTCGGCCTTCTTGTACTCGTTGTACTTGGGCAGACCCGCCTTGTACTCGGCGATCCAGGTGTTGGCGAAGGTGCCGTCCTGGATCTCGGCGAGGACCTTCTTCATCTCGGCCTTGGTGGCGTCGGTGATGATCCGCGGGCCGGTGACGTAGTCGCCCCACTCGGCGGTCTCGGAGACCGACCAGCGCATCTTCTCCAGGCCGCCCTCGTACATCAGGTCGACGATGAGCTTCAGCTCGTGCAGGCACTCGAAGTAGGCGATCTCCGGCTGGTAGCCGGCCTCGACCAGGGTCTCGAACCCGGCCTTCACCAGGGCGGCGGTGCCACCGCAGAGGACGGCCTGCTCACCGAACAGGTCGGTCTCGGTCTCCTCGGTGAAGGTGGTCTTGATGACGCCGGCCTTGGTGGCGCCCAGGCCCTTGGCGTAGGAGAGCGCCAGGTCGAAGGCCTTGCCGGAGGCGTCCTGCTCGACGGCGACGATCGCCGGAACGCCGCGGCCCTCCTCGTACTGGCGGCGGACCAGGTGGCCCGGGCCCTTCGGGGCGACCATGCAGACGTCGACGTCCGCCGGGGGCTTGATGAAGCCGAAGCGGATGTTCAGGCCGTGGCCGAAGAACAGGGCGTCGCCGGACTTCAGGTGCGGGGCGATGTCGGCCTCGTAGACGTCGGCCTGGATCGGGTCCGGCACCAGGATCATGATGACGTCGGCCTCGGCCGCCGCCTCGGCCGGGGTGACCACGCGCAGGCCGGCCTCCTCGGCCTTGGCGCGGGACTTGGACTCCGGCTTCAGGCCGACCCGGACGTCGGCGCCGGAGTCGCGCAGGGACAGCGCGTGGGCGTGGCCCTGGCTGCCGTAGCCGATGACCGCGACCTTGCGGCCCTGGATGATGGACAGGTCGGCGTCGTCTTCGTAGAACAGCTCGGCCACGGGGGCACATCTCCTTGCGTGTTGGTGCCGGGTGCGCGGTACTCACCGTAATCGCACCTGGCGGGGTGTGGGGTCTTTGCTTCTGCAGTCTTCAGCAGTTGAGACAGCGCGGGTCAGGCGCTGCGGTCGAGGGCGCGCAGCGAGCGGTCCGTGATCGAACGCGCGCCGCGGCCGATGGCGACCAGGCCGGACTGGACCAACTCCTTGATGCCGTAAGGCTCCAGCATCCGGAGCATGGCCTCCAGCTTGTCCGAGCTACCGGTGGCCTCGATGGTCACCGCTTCCGGCGACACGTCGACGGTCTTGGCACGGAACAGCTGGACGATCTCGACGATCTGCGACCGGGTCTCGTTGTCGGCGCGGACCTTCACCAGGACCAGTTCCCGCTGGATCGCAGCGGACTGGTCGAGTTCGACGATCTTTATCACGTTCACGAGCTTGTTGAGCTGCTTGGTGACCTGTTCCAGCGGGAGGTCCTCGACGTTGACCACGATCGTCATCCGGGACACGTCCGGATGCTCGGTCGAGCCGACGGCGAGGGAGTCGATGTTGAAGCCCCGACGGGAGAACAGCGCGGCGATGCGGGCGAGCACGCCGGGCTTGTTCTCGACCAGGACGGAGAGGGTGTGCTTGGACATGGGATTCCTCAGTCGCACAAGAGGGGTCCGGCGGAGCCGGTCCCAAGAAGGGTGGCGGTGGGCGACGGGTGGGCGGGGGCAGTCAGTCGAGATCGTCGCCGAAGTCCGGGCGCACGCCCTTGGCGAACTGGATCTCGTCGTTGCTGGTGCCGGCCGCGACCATCGGCCAGACCATGGCGTCCTGGTGGACGATGAAGTCGATGACGACCGGGCGGTCGTTGATCTCCATCGCCTGCCGGATGACCGCGTCCAGGTCCTCGGGGCGCTCGCAGCGCAGGCCGACGCAGCCCATCGCCTCGGACAGCCGGACGAAGTCGGGGATCCGGGTGCCCTGGGCCGGCGGCTCGATGCCGTCGTGCTCCGGACCGGAGTGCAGCACGGTGTTGGAGTAGCGCTGGTTGTAGAACAGCGTCTGCCACTGCCGGACCATGCCCAGCGAGCCGTTGTTGATGACCGCGACCTTGATCGGGATGTCGTTCAGGGCGCAGGTGACCAGCTCCTGGTTGGTCATCTGGAAGCAGCCGTCGCCGTCGATGGCCCAGACCGCGGTCTCCGGGCGGCCGGCCTTGGCGCCCATGGCCGCCGGGACGGCGTAGCCCATGGTGCCGGCGCCGCCGGAGTTGAGCCAGGTACCGGGCTTCTCGAACCGGATGTACTGCGAGCTCCACATCTGGTGCTGGCCGACGCCCGCGGCGTAGATCGCGTCCGAGCCGACCAGCTGACCGATCCGCTCGATGACCTGCTGCGGGGAGAGCTGGCCGTTCGGGGCCGGCTCGTAGCCCAGCGGGTAGGTGCGCTTCCACTCGTCGAGCTTCTGCCACCACTCCGAGTAGTCGCCCTTGTGGCCGGCGTCGAACTCGGCCTGGACGGCGACGATCAGGTCGGCCAGCACCTCGCGGGCGTCGCCGACGATCGGCACGTCCGCCGGGCGGTTCTTGCCGATCTCGGCCGGGTCGATGTCGGCGTGCACGATCTTGGCGTACGGGGCGAAGCTGTCCAGCTTGCCGGTGACCCGGTCGTCGAAGCGGGCGCCGAGGGTGAACAGCAGGTCCGACTTCTGGAGCGCGGTGACGGCCGGGACGGAGCCGTGCATGCCCGGCATGCCCAGGTGCTGCGGGTGGCTGTCCGGGAAGGCGCCGAGCGCCATCAGGGTGGTGACGACCGGGGCGCCGGTCAGCTCAGCGAGGATCCGCAGCTCGGCGGTGGCCTGCGCCTTGATCACGCCGCCGCCGACGTAGAGCACCGGGCGCTTGGAGCTGACCAGCAGCTTCGCGGCCTCGCGGATCTGCTTGGCGTGCGGCTTGGTGACCGGGCGGTAGCCCGGCAGCTGGTGCTCGACCGGCCAGCGGAAGGTGGTGGTGGCCTGGAGGGCGTCCTTGGCGATGTCGACCAGGACGGGGCCGGGGCGGCCGGTGGCGGCGATGTGGAAGGCCTCGGCGATCACCCGGGGGATCTCGGCGGGGTCGGTGACCAGGTAGTTGTGCTTGGTGATCGGCATCGTGATGCCGCAGATGTCCGCCTCCTGGAAGGCGTCGGTGCCGATCGCCTTGGAGGAGACCTGGCCGGTGATCGCGACGATCGGCACGGAGTCCATGTACGCGTCGGCGATCGGGGTGACCAGGTTGGTCGCACCCGGCCCCGAGGTGGCCATGCAGACCCCGACCCGGCCGGTGGCCTGCGCGTAGCCGGTGGCGGCGTGCCCGGCGCCCTGCTCGTGCCGGACCAGGATGTGGCGCACCTCGACGGAGTCCATCAGCGGGTCGTACGCGGGAAGGATGGCCCCGCCCGGGATGCCGAAGACGGTGTCCGCGCCCACGGCCTCAAGCGAGCGGATGAGCGACTGGGCTCCGGTCATGGTCTCGACGACGTGCTGGGGAGCGGGAGCGTGGGCGGCCGGGTTGTCCCCGCGGCGGGGGGAAGCGGCGTGCTCAGTCATCTGCCTGTCTCTTCTCGGATTTTGCCGACCCGGAGGTACGGGCCCCGGTGCTGCGGAGGGCGGGGTCCCGGTCCGGGTCGATCGCCGGCTCTGCCTCAATCGTCCCGCTCAATCCAACAGATCGGACTTGAGGGGCGGTCGGGGCCAGGGGTCTTGCGGAGGTGGAACAGCGTCAGTGCAACAAAAAACCCCTCGTGCCCAAGGGCATGCGAGGGGTGGCGCGTCGGTCTGTCACGAGCGGGGCGTGTGAGCCCACTCAGCCGACGCGCCCGCCAAGTACGAGAATTCGGGTGCGCATGGCAACGACCTTCCTCCCGTCCGGGGTGGTGTGTCAAGCAGGTGGGACGCCCGTCTCGTCATTCGGACCAGCTGTCGGACCGGCAACGGCAGGGCGTTCGGGCAGGTCGGAGGCCCCGAGGTGATCTACGCCACGCCCCCCGGGGGGCTCCGTCCGGCCACTCGTACGGGCGTCCGCGGCCGGTTGAGGGCACCGGGCGGAGAGCGGGCCGGGCCCGGGCAGGGGGTAGCCGCGGCGGGCCAGCGCCCGGCGCAACCGGATCTCGTCCAGCGGCGGGGCGAAGGCCGATCCCTGGGCCTGGCGGCAGCCCAGCTCCTGCAGCGCGACGACCTGGCGGGGCAGGTCCACCCCTTCGGCGGCGGTGGCCATCCCGAGGTCGCGGCCGAGCCGCAGCGAGTGCCCGGCGAGGGTGCGGCTGAGCGCGGACTCGCCGAGGTCCCGGACCAGCGAGCGGTCCAGCTTGAGCCCGTCGAAGGGCATCCGGGCCAGGGCCCCCAGCGAGCCGCTGCCGGCGCCGTAGCCGGCCAGCCAGGTGGAGACGCCGAGCCGGCGCAACGCGGCCAGCCGCCGGCCGAGTTCGTCGGCGAGCGAGTCCGGCCCCATCCGGGCCACCTCGATCACCAGCTCGCCGGCCGGCAGCCCGCTGTCGCGCAGTGCCGCGGCGACCGCCTCGTACAGGCCGGGCGAGCAGAGCCGCTCGGCGGAGAGCCGGACGGCCACCGGGACGGTCGCCGGCCCGCCCCGGCCGCGGCCGAGCGGGTCGCGGCGGGCGACGGCGGCGGCCACCGCCTCGTGGACCAACCAGCGGGAGAACCGGGCGGCCGCGTCGCCGTGTTCGGCCGAGCGCAGGAACTCGGCCGGGGTGAGCAGCAGCCCGCTCGCCGAGCGCCAGCGGGCCTGGGCCTCGACACCGGTCACCGCGCCGCTGGCGAGGTCCACCACCGGCTGGTGCAGCAGGGTGAATCCGCCCTCCCGGACGGCCAGCCGCAGCCGGTCCGCCAGGTCGGTGCGGCGCTCCAGGTCGGCCCGCATCGCGGGGGTGTAGAGCACCACCCGGCCCTTGCCCTCGGACTTGGCCCGGTACATCGCGAGGTCGGCGTTGCGCATCAACTCGTCGGCTCCGGCCCGGGGATCGGCGGCGGGCCCCCGTTCGGGGGTTCCGAAGGCGATGCCGATGCTGGCGGCGACGCCGAGTTCGACGCCGCCGATCCAGTACGGCTGGGAGAGCGCGATCCGCAGCCGTTCGGACAGCTCCTGGACCTGTAGGCGGCCGAGCGGGCCGCAGACCAGCGCGGCGAACTCGTCGCCGCCGAACCGGGCGACGGTGTCCCCGCAGCGGACGGCGGCCTGGAGCCTGCGGGCGGCCTGCACCAGCAGTTCGTCGCCGACCTGGTGGCCGGCGCTGTCGTTGACCGCCTTGAAGCCGTCCAGGTCGAGGAAGAGCACCGCGACCCCGGCGCCCGCCTCGCCCTGCTGGCCGCGGGCACCGAGGGCGGCGCGCAGCCGCTGGGTGAACAGCGCCCGGTTGGGCAGGTCGGTGAGCGGGTCGTGGAAGGCGTTGTGCTGCAACTGGGCCTGGAGCATGACGCGTTCGGTGACGTCCCGGCTGTTGAGCAGCAGGCCGTCGCGGTGCCGGCTGACCGTGGACTCGACGTGCAGCCACTCGCCGCCGCCGGAGCTGATCCGGCACTCCACCCGGGCCGAGGGCTCGGCGGTGCCCGGGGCCCGGTGGGCGGCGAGCCGGACTCTCGCGAGGTAGCGGCGGACCTCGGAGAGCACTCTGTCCACGTCCTCGGGGTGGACGAGGTCCAGCAGGTTGCCACCGACCAGCTCCTCCGGGTCCCGCCCGTAGACGCCGAGCGCGGCCGAGGACACGTACGAGAGCACGCCGTTGGCCCCGGCGATCATGATGACGTCGCTGGAGCCCTGCACCAGGGAGCGGAAGTGCGCCTCCTTGTGGGCGAGTTCCTGGGCCAGCGACAGGTTGTCGAGCAGCATCACGCCCTGCCTGAGGATCAGTGCCAGCCCGACGGTGCACGCGGCCGCGGCCACCACCCGGTCCAACTGGCGCCCGCCGAGGGCGTTGTAGAGGATTCCCGCGATGCACACCGCGGCCGCCGCGTACGGGGTGAGCGCGCTGAAGGTGGTGGCCACCCGGCGCCGTGGCAGCCCGCCGGCCGAGGGGTGTTCGCGCAGCGGACGGCGCCAGCGCGGGGACCACGGTGCCCAGGCGAGCAGCAGGCTGCCGGAGAACCAGCCGGCGTCCAGGAGTTCGCCCGAGTGGTAGCTGCTGCGCAGCTCCGCGGAGGTGAACAGCGCGTCGCACAGCACGGTGACGGCGAGCGCCAGCATCGCGGTGTGCACGGCCGCCCGGTTGCCGTCCCGGCCGCCGAAGCGCAGGCCCACCACCAGGCTGACCAGCAGGATGTCCAGTACCGGATAGGCCAGGTTGAGGGCCAGCCGCAGCGGGGAGCCGGCCTCCCCGGCCGCGATCCGGCCGAGCGCCAGGCTCCAGCTCAGGGTGAACAGCGAGCCGGCGATCAGCCAGCCGTCGAGCAGCAGGCAGAGCCAGCCGGCCGCCGAGCGCGGGCGCTGGGCGAGCACCAGGACGCCGGTGATGGCGAGCGGGGCGAACAGCAGGAAGGCGTACTCGGCGAGCGAGTCCTTCGGCAGCGGGGTGCGCACGACCAGCTCGTACCAGCCCCAGGTGCCGTTGCCGAAGGCGACCATGAGCGAGGAGAGGCCGAACAGCAGCCAGGCCGGGCGGGCGTGCCCGCCGACCGTGCAGCCGTACACCAGGCAGGACAGCGCGGCCGCGAGGGCGGCTGCGGCCAGGCCGAAGTCACCCATGAAGACCGAGAGCTGGCGCGACCCCCAACCCGTCGCGGCGCCCAGCGCGTAGGCCAGGCAGAGCCCGCCGAGGGCCAGTCCCGGCAGCGCACGACTGCCGCGGAGCCGGCTCAGCGGGCCGCGCCGGGCGGGTGCGGGCAGGTCGGCGGCGGACGCGCCGGTGGGCGGTACGCCCGGACATGCGGCTCCGGGCAGCAGCGTATCGGTGGAGCTCACTCGGTCTCTCCCCCTCCGGCCCGGGGCCTGGCACCCCGGTCACGGGCCACCGGCCGCGTACCTCTCGGCCGTACGCGGCGGCCTGGCGCCCCGTCAGGACGGTGGCCCAGGGGGTGGGCGGCCTTCCGGTCACCGCACCGCACCGATGTTCCCGAGCGGGACCCTACACCAGATCCGTCACTCAACGGCACGCACATTCAACTTAGAGTAATGGCCGGGGAGGGGGGAAATGCACCTGATTCCGACGGATCGTCCCGGTTGGCGACGGCGCGCGGACGGGGGCTCACGCGGCGCGCACAGGAGCACGCGGCGGCGCCCGTCCGCCCGCCCCGGACGGGCGCGAAGGGGCCCGTCCGGGGTGCGCGACCTGCGGTTCAGCGGCCCGAGGGGGCCAGATCGTCGGGGAACAGGCGCAGCCGGTGGGCCAGCGCGGCCGCCTCGCCCCGGCCGCCGACCGCGAGCTTGCCCAGGATGTTGGACACGTGCACGCTTGCGGTCTTCGGAGAGATGTACAGCTCCTCGGCGATCTGCCGGTTGGTCCAGCCGCGTGCGAGCAGCCTCAGCACGTCCCGCTCGCGGGGGGTGAGACCGAAGGAGTCCGCGGTGTCCGCCGTCGGCGCGGCGGCCGCGGCCGGGCGCTCGGCCGGGGTCAGGGTGAGCCCGGCCCGCTCGGCCAGCGCGGCGATCTGGGCCCCCAGCGGCCGGTCCCCCCGAGTGGCCGCCAATTCGGCGGCCTCGCGCAGCAGTTCGGCCGCCGACTCGCGCCGCCCGGCCCGTACCTCGGCCTCGCCGGCGCGCAGCAGCGCGAGCGCCATCGGGTACGGCAGGCCGGTCGGCCGCAGCGCGGTGACCGCCGCCGCCCACTGCTCCGGCGTGTCGGCCGCCTCGGCGCGGGCCAGTTCGGCCTCCAGCAGCCGGGCCCAGCCGTGGTGCAGCGGCACCCGGGGCCGCAGTTCGGCGGCCACCGCGGCGATCGCGGCCAGCGCCTCGGCCCGGCCCGCCTCGGCCTGCGGCAGGCCCCGGCTGTCCGCCTCCACCCCGGCGGCCTCCACCAGCAGCGGGTAGACGTCCGACTCCTGGCCGGGCCGCCCCTCCTCCGCGAGCGCGGCGAGCAGTTCGGCCCGGGCCTCCAGCGGCCGCCCGCCGTGCGCGGCGACCCGTACGGCCAGCCGGCTGATCGGCACGCTGTGCTGGACCTGGCCGACCCGGTTGGCCGCCCGGGCCCGGGCCAGCATGGTCGCCGCGGTGTGCAGGTCCCCGCGCAGCAGGGCGAGGTCGCCGCGCATCCGGTCCAGGAACTCGGCGTGGGTGCCGCTCAGGCTGGTCAACTCGCAGGCGGCGAGCACCTCCTCGGCCTCCCGTAGCCGCCCGAGGTCGGCGAGCGCCTCGACCAGGTTGCCGGTCAGGATGGTGCCGATGTTGCGCAGCAGGCCGTTGCCGTCGGCGAAGTCCAGGCCCTCCCGGGCCAGCCGGGCGGCCTCCTCGGCCCGGCCCAGTGCGCGCTGCGCGCTGGACAGGTTGTTGAGGCCGCGCAGCAGGAGGTCGGGCACGCCCAGCCGACGGGCCCGCTCGACCGCGCCGACCAGCTCGGCCAGCCCGCCCTCGGCGTCGGCCTGCACGTCGTCGCGCAGCCCGCCGAGGGTCATCCGGGCGTGCACCTCGACCGAGTGCGCGCCGACCTGCTCGGCGATCCGGATCGCCCGCTCGGCCAGCTCCAGGTGCTCGGGGCCCGGCTTCTTGAGCATCGCGACGCCGGCGGCCAGCGCGAACACCTCGGCCTGGACGGCGGACGGCGGCAGGTGCTCCACCAGCCGGTGGGCGTGGGCGATCTCCTCGTCGTCCCCGGAGCGGCGCAGATTGCCCAGCATCCGGGCCCGGTTGATCCGGAACCAGGCCGCGCGCACCGGGTGCTCCGCCTCGTCGACCAGCCGCAGCCCGCGCTTGGCCAGGCTCAGCCCGCGCTCGCGGTCGCCGCAGCGCCGGGCCGCGACCACCGCCTCGGCCAGCACGTCGACCAGCTGGATCCGGTCGCAGTCCGCGTCGGCGGGGCTGTGGTCGCGGGAGCCGGGCGGGTAGGTCTCGGCCCAGTCGTACGGGCGCAGGGTGTGCGCCAGCACGTCCTCGGAGACCATGTCCCACAGCTCCAGGGCCCGTTCCAGCATGCCGAGCTGCTCGGCGAAGGCGTTGCGGCGGCGGGCCGCTCGGGCGGCGTCCAGGGCGGTCGGCAGGGCGCGGGCCGGATCGTGCGCGTGGTACCAGTAGTTGGCCAGCCGAGCGGGCAGCACGTCGGAGGAGACGAGGTGCGGCTGGGCCTCCACGGCGAGCGCGAACTTGCGGTTGATCCGGTGCCGTTCGCCGGGCAGCAGGTCGTCCGAGACCGCCTCGCGCACCAGCGCGTGCCGGAAGCGGTAGCCCTCGCCCTCGCTGTCCGGGCGCAGGATGTTGGCGCCGACGGCCACCCGCAGCGCCTCGATCAGCGACTCCTCGTCCTCGTCCAGGACGGCGGCCAGCAGGGCGTGTTCGACGTACGAGCCGCCCTCGGCGGCGATCCGCACCACCCGCTGGGCCTCCTCGTCCAGGCCCTCGACCCGCACCAGCAGGATGTCCCGCAGCGAATCGGTCAGCCCGGCGCCGAAGCCGTCCTGGAAGGCGGTGGCCAACTCCTCGACGAAGAACGGGTTCCCCTCCGAGCGGCGGTGGATGCGGTCCACCAGCTGGCGGTCGGGGGTGGCGGTGCCGAGGATGCCGGCCAACTGGGCGGCGACCTCGCGGCGGTCGAACCGCGCCAGCTCCAGCCGCTGGACGGTGCGCAGGCGTTCCAGCTCGGCCAGGAAGGGGCGCAGCGGGTGCCGGCGGTGCAGGTCGTCGGTGCGGTAGGTGGCGACCAGCAGCACCCGGGAGCGGTGCAGGGTGCGCACCAGGAAGGCCAGCAGCTCGCGGGTGGAGCGGTCGGACCAGTGCAGGTCCTCGACGGCGAGGACGAGGGTACGCTCCGCGCCGAGCCGTTCGAACAGCCTCGCGGTGTGCTCGAACAGCCGGGCCCGGCCGTACTCGTCGTTCGGTTCGCCGTCAGCCTCGCCGAACTCGGGGAGCAGCCGGGCGAGGTGCCCCTCGCTGCCGGCCGCGGCGGCCTCCAGTTCGGCGCCCAGCGAGCGGTACAGCCGGCGCAGCGCGGTGGCCAGCGGCGCGTACGGCAGGCCCTCGGCGCCGACCTCCAGACAGCCGCCCAGGGAGGTGACCGCTCCCCCGTCGGCGGCACGCTGCAGGAACTCCTCCAGCAGCCGGGTCTTGCCGACGCCCGCCTCGCCCCCGATCAGCACGGTCTGCGGGCTGCCGGTGCCGGCCCGGCGCAGCGCGGCGGTCAGTTCGGTGATCTCGCTGCCGCGGCCGACGAAGACGGGGCTGACCGATATCTGCTGCATGGAGGCGAGCATGCCATAGCCGGAGGCGGCGGAGAGAGGGGTTATCTCGCCCGGCGAACGCCCGGAGGAACCCGGCGAACGCCCGGAGGGGGAGGCGCCTTCTCGCGGCGCCTCCCCCTCCAGGACTCCCTCGGCACCTTCACGGTGCCGGTCCGTCAGCATTCGGTCTGACGCACGGGGCGCCGCTGGAAGCGGGCGGCGACCGGACGCCGGCGAAGTCGGCGGGCTTCCTTGGCCTCGCGCGCCAGGCGCTCGTGCTCGGCACGGGCTTCGAGCTCGTGGGCGTGCTGCTGGATGATCTCGTACTCGATCACTTCGGGTTCCCCCTGTGGGTTTCGCTCCGTCTCCCTGACGAGTAAGAGCTTCCTCTCCCAGAGGGGGTGGCCACATCGGGAGCGTGCCCGATGTTTCGAAGGCCGGATGCCTTAGATGGGGCGCCGAGAAAGGTTTAAGGCCCTGTCTCACCTAGATCTAGAGGTGAGACAGGGCCTTAGGCCTTACTTAGGGGGCCTTAGATGCCTTAGACGCCTTAGGAAGGCAGGGTTGACGAACTAGTCAGCCTTAGCGGCCTCAGGCAGACACACCCAGCTTCTCCAAGATGAGGTCCTTCACGCGGGCGGCGTCCGCCTGGCCGCGGGTGGCCTTCATGACCGCGCCGACCAGCGCGCCCACCGCGGCGATCTTGCCGTCGCGGATCTTGGCGGCGATCGCCTCGTTCTCGGCGATGGCCTGGTCGACGGCCGCACCCAGCGCGGAGTCGTCCGAGACCACGGCCAGGCCGCGCTTCTCGACGACCTCGTCCGGCTCGCCCTCGCCGGCCAGCACGGCCTCGATGACCTGGCGGGCCAGCTTGTCGTTCAGCTTGCCCTCGGCGACCAGCGCGGCGACCCGGGCGACCTGCGCCGGGGTGATCGGCTGCTCGCTCAGCTCGGTGCCGGTCTCGTTGGCGCGACGGGCCAGCTCGCCCATCCACCACTTGCGGGCCTGGTCGGCCGGGGCACCGGCCGCGATGGTCTCCTGGATCGGCTCCACCGCACCGGCGTTGAGCACGGACTGCATGTCCTTGTCGGACAGGCCCCACTCGGCCTGCAGCCGGGCACGACGCACCCGCGGCAGCTCCGGCAGCGCGGCGCGCAGCTCCTCGACCCACTCGCGGGCCGGGGCGACCGGCACCAGGTCCGGCTCCGGGAAGTAGCGGTAGTCCTCGGCGTTGTCCTTGATCCGGCCCGAGGTGGTGGTGCCGTCGTCCTCGTGGAAGTGGCGGGTCTCCTGGACGATGGTGCCGCCGTCGGTCAGCACGGTGGCGTGCCGCTGGATCTCGAACCGCGCGGCCCGCTCCACGCTGCGCAGCGAGTTGACGTTCTTCGTCTCCGAACGGGTGCCGAAGGTCTCGGTGCCGTTGGGGCGCAGCGACAGGTTGACGTCGCAGCGCATCTGGCCCTTGTCCATCCGGGCCTCGGAGACGCCCAGCGACTTGATCAGCTCGCGCAGTTCGGCGACGTACGCCTTGGCGACCTCGGGGGCGCGCTCGCCGGCGCCGACGATCGGCTTGGTGACGATCTCGATCAGCGGGATGCCGGCCCGGTTGTAGTCGAGCAGCGAGTGGGTGGCCCCGTGGATGCGACCGGTGGCGCCGCCGACGTGGCTGGACTTGCCGGTGTCCTCCTCCATGTGGGCGCGCTCGATCTCCACCCGGAAGGTCGAGCCGTCCTCCAGCTGCACGTCGAGGTAGCCGTTGAAGGCGATCGGCTCGTCGTACTGCGAGGTCTGGAAGTTCTTGGGCATGTCCGGGTAGAAGTAGTTCTTCCGCGCGAACCGGCACCACTCGGCGATCTCGCAGTTCAGTGCCAGGCCGATCTTGACGGCCGACTCCACGCCCACCGCGTTGACCACCGGAAGCGAGCCCGGCAGGCCCAGGCAGGTCGGGCAGGTCTGGCTGTTCGGCTCGGCGCCCAGCTCGGTCGAGCACCCGCAGAACATCTTGGTCTTGGTGCCCAGCTCGACGTGGACCTCAAGGCCCATCACCGGGTCGTACGACGCGAGAGCGTCCTCGTAGGAGACCAGGTTCATGACGCTCACAGCGTCCCTTCTCACGTAAAGACTTGGGAGGTACGGGCCCGGCCGCCGCTCGCGCGGGGCCGGGCCAGGGCGCTCAGCCCAGCAGCACGTCGTCGGAGCCGAGCTGGCGCAGCTCGCGCACCAGCAGGGCGGTGCCGGTGATCAGCGCGGCGGCGCCGACCAGGGCGTTGACCAGCTTGAGGGTGTCGCTCTCCTCGCGGGCCTTGCGGACGTCCTTGGCGATGGAGATCGCGCCGAACGCGCTGGTGCCGATGGACAGCCAGAGACCGGGCTTGGAGTGCTTCCACCCCTTCAGCGAGACGGCTTCGGCCTTGGCCTTCTCGAACTTGCTCACAGTGCCGGTACCTCCTCCAGCAGGGTGTGCCCCCACTTGTCGTTGAGTGCGGCCTCGACGGCGCCGCCCACGCGGTACAGGCGGTCGTCCGCCATCGCGGGTGCGATGATCTGGAGGCCGACCGGGAGATTGTCCTCCGGGGCCAGGCCCACCGGCAGCGACATCGCCGCGTTGCCCGCCAGGTTGGACGGGATCGTGCACAGGTCGGCCAGGTACATCGCCATCGGGTCGTCGGCGCGCTCGCCGATCGGGAAGGCGGTGGTCGGCGTGGTCGGCGAGACCAGCACGTCCACCCCGGCGAAGGCCGCGTCGAAGTCGCGCGAGATGAGCGTGCGGACCTTCTGGGCCGAGCCGTAGTAGGCGTCGTAGTAGCCCGAGGAGAGGGCGTAGGTGCCCAGGATGATGCGGCGCTTGACCTCGTCGCCGAAGCCGGCCTCACGGGTCAGCGCGGTGACCTCCTCGGCCGACCGCGAGCCGTCGTCGCCGACCCGCAGGCCGTAGCGCATCGCGTCGAAGCGGGCCAGGTTGGAGGAGCACTCGCTGGGCGCGATCAGGTAGTACGCGGGCAGCGCCAGGGTGAAGGAGGGGCAGGAGACCTCGACGACCTCGGCGCCCAGCTCGCGCAGCAGCTCCACCGACTCGTTGAAGCGCTGCATCACGCCGGCCTGGTAGCCCTCGCCGGCGAACTCCTTGACGACGCCGATCCGCATGCCGCGGATGTCGCGCATCTTCGCGGCCTCGACCACGGCCGGGACGGGCGCGTCGATCGAGGTGGAGTCCAGCGGGTCGTGCCCGGCGATGGCCTCGTGCAGCAGCGCCGCGTCCAGCACGGTGCGGGCGCACGGGCCGCCCTGGTCCAGCGAGGACGAGAACGCGACCAGGCCGTAGCGGGACACCGAGCCGTAGGTCGGCTTGACGCCGACGGTGCCGGTGACGGCGCCGGGCTGGCGGATCGAGCCGCCGGTGTCGGTGCCGATCGCCAGCGGGGCCTCGAAGGCGGCCAGCGCGGCGGCCGAACCGCCGCCGGAGCCGCCGGGGATGCGGGTGAGGTCCCACGGGTTGCCGGTCGGGCCGTAGGCGGAGTTCTCGGTGGAGGAGCCCATCGCGAACTCGTCCATGTTGGTCTTGCCGAGGATGACCACGCCGGCGTCCTTGAGACGGCTGGTCAGGGTGGCGTCGTAGGGCGGGATCCAGCCTTCGAGCATCTTGGAACCACAGGTGGTCGGGATGCCCTTGGTGGTGAAGACGTCCTTCAGCGCGAGCGGGACGCCGGCCAGCGGGCCCAGCTCCTCGCCCTTGGCGCGCTTCTCGTCGACGGCCTTGGCGGCGTTCAGCGCGCCCTCGGTGTCGACGTGCAGGAAGGCGTTGACCTTCTTGTCGACGGCCTCGATGCGGTCCAGGTGCGCCTGCGCGACCTCGACGGCGGACACCTCGCCCTTGGCGATGGCGCTCGCGGTCTCGGCGGCGGTGTACTTGATCAGCTCGGTCATCTCGGTCAGTCCTCCCCGAGGATCTGCGGCACACGGAAACGCTGCTCCTCGGCGGCGGGGGCGCCGGACAGCGCCTGCTCCGGGGTGAGCGACGGCCGCACCTCGTCCGCGCGCATGACGTTGGTCAGCGGCAGCGGGTGGGAGGTCGGCGGGACGTCCTGTCCGGCGACCTCGGAAACGCGGGCGACCGCGCCGATGATCACGTCGAGCTGCTCGGCGAAGTGGTCCAGCTCTTCGGGCTTCAGCTCAAGACGCGACAGCCGGGCGAGGTGGGCGACCTCCTCGCGCGTGATGCCAGGCATGCAGCGATCCTCAGGGTGAGTTCTGGTGAGGCCCGACGCCGCCTGCCGGCGGTACCGGGCCCGGGCAGGAGCGGCCGGGTTCGGCGCTCCGTCCTCGTGGTCTTTGGACCCCATCCTATGGGTCGCGGCCCGGCCACCGGCCAACGAGTAAACGTGGCACCCGCTACTGCGGCCTGGTACGGGCCCAAGTCTGCGCACCCGGCGCCTTGATCTCCACCGGCGCGGCCGTCACCGGCTGGCCTGCCGACACGGCCTGGACGGCCGGCACCGCCTGGACCGCGGGCGGCCGCACGGGCGGGAGTGTCGGCGGCAGCACCGGCGGGACGGTGGCGGGCTGGACGACCGGCTTGGCGGCGGGCTGCTGCGGCACCGGCTTGATCATCGACGGGAACTTCGGCGGCGCGCCCAGCCGCTCCACCGTCGGGGCCGTGGTCGTGCGGTGCACCCGCAGCCAGGCGGTGGCCTGCTCGGCGGGCAGCGCCGCCGACACCAGCCAGCCCTGGACGGCGTCCACGCCCATGCAGTGCAGCCGCTCCCAGGTCTCGTCGTCCTCGACGCCCTCGGCGACCACGGTCAGGCCCAGCGAGTGGGCGAGCTCCACCGAGCAGCGGACCACCGCCGCGTCGTGGTCGTCGGCGACCATCCGGGAGACGAAGGAGCGGTCGATCTTCAGCTCGCCCACCGGCAGGCTGCGCAGCCGCACCAGCGAGGAGTGGCCGGTGCCGAAGTCGTCCAGGGACATCCCGACGCCGTAGCCGCGCAGCTCGGCGAGGGTGTCGGCGGCCCGGCGGGAGTCGTCCAGCAGCAGCCGCTCGGTGATCTCCAGCTGGAGCGCGTGGGCCGGCACCTGGTGGCGGACGAGGTGCCCGGCCACCCGCTGGGCGAAGCCGGGGTTGAGCACGTCGCGGGGCGAGACGTTGACCGCGACCTGCACCTGGAGGCCCTGGTCGCGCCAGTAGGCGAGCTGGCCGACGGCCGCCTCCAGCACGTAGTCGGTGAGCCGGGGCATCAGGCCGCTGGACTCGGCGAGCCCGACGAACTCGTCCGGCGAGACCTTCCCCTGCCCTGGCCGCTCCCAGCGCAGCAGCGCCTCCAGGCCGACCACCCGGCCGTCGAAGGCCACCTTGGGCTGGTAGTGCAGCTGCACCTCGCCGGTCTCCAGGGCCCGGCGCAGGTCCCCGAGCAGCCCGATCCGGTACGGCGTGTCGGCGTCCTGGGTCTCGTCGTACTGGGCGACGCCGCTGCGCTCGTTCTGGGCGTGGCCCATCGCCACGTCGGCGCGGCGCAGCAGCGACTCGGCGTCCTGGGCGTGCTGCGGGTAGACGCAGACGCCGGCGCTGGCCTCCAGCACGAGCAGCAGCCCGTCCAGCCGGATCGGCGCGGCGAGCTCGGCGATCAGCGCCTGGGCGACCCGCTCCAGACTCTCCGGGTAGTTGATGCCGGGCAGCAGGACGGCGAACTCGTCGCCGCCCATCCGGGCCACCATCGGGCGGCCGCGCCGGTAGTGCCGGGGCAGGCCGACGAAGACGTCGTCGATGGACTCCCGGGTGGCGCTGCCGGCCGGGCCGCCGGAGCGCAGCGCCCGGTGGAGGCGGCGGGCGATGTGAACCAGCAACCGGTCACCAGCCGTATGACCCAGTGTGTCGTTGAGTGATCGGAAGCGATCCAGATCGAGCAGTATCAGACCGACGCTGCAACCGTCCTCGCGCTCGGCGATCGCCTCCTGGGCGGCCAGCAGTAAGGCCTGACGGTTGGGCAGGTCGGTCAGCGGGTCGGTCAGCTGGTCTCGGGCGCGGTCCCGGGCGATCCGCCAGGCCGCCACCAGGACGGCCAGCGGCACCGCGAACAGCGGCAGCAGTTCGGGTTCGTACCGGTAGACCAGGACGGCCAGCGGGATGAGCGGCGCCGCACCGGCCAGCAGCACGCCGAGCAGCAGGACCGCACCCGCCACCCCGTGCGGCGGGCGTGTGGGCGCGCCGCCGGTCGTACCATCCATAAGCCCTGTCCTCCGTCGGGCCCGCCCCGTCAGGCCGCCTTACGGTGAGGCACCGTGCCGGTACCGACAGCTGCCGGGCATGGAGCGACCCCGAGGAGCACCGACTCAGCCGGTGCCCCCACCCCTGCTGACACTCTGTTGCGCTCCAGGGTATGCCGGGGCCCACCCGGTGGGCAGACTTTCGGACAACCGGAAACGCGCCACCGCGCCCCGGGTGCCACACGGTGGCACCTTGCCCGGTTTCCCCGGACGACACCCGGTGACGTTGCATCAGGACGATAACAACACGGATCCGCTCGACGGCCGCTCGGGTCGGGCCCTCCCGTCAGCTCTCGGCGGAGGTCTCGGCAGGCGCCTCGGCCGGGCCCTTCTGCGGCTCGGCGGCCTCCTCCGGCTCCGGAAGCCCCAGGTGGGCGCGGGCGGCGGCCGGACCGTCGGCGAGCAGCACCGCGAAGCCCTCGTCGTCCAGGACGGGCAGGCCCAGCTGCACGGCCTTGTCGTACTTGGAGCCGGGGTTGTCACCGGCGACCACGAAGTCGGTCTTCTTCGAAACCGAACCCGTCACCTTCGCGCCACGAGAGGTCAGCGCCTCCTTGGCGCCGTCCCGGGTGTGCCCGGCCAGGGTGCCGGTGACCACCACCGTCAGGCCCTCCAGCGGGCGCTCCGCCTCCTCCTCGTCGGCGAACTCCTCGACGAAGCGGACGCCGGCCTCGCGCCACTTTTCCAGGATGTCGCGGTGCCACTGCTCCTGGTACCACTCGACCACGGACCGGGCGATGATCGGCCCGACGCCCTCGACCGCCGCCAGTTCCTCCTCGGTGGCCGAGAAGATCCGGTCCAGGTCACGGAACTCCCGGGCCAGCTCCTGCGCCGCCACCGGCCCGACGTGCCGGATCGAGAGGCCGTTGAGGAAGCGCCAGAGCGGGCGGTCCTTCACCTTCTCCAAGTTGTCCAGCAGAACGCTCGCCGTCTTCTTGGGCTCGCCCTTCTGGTTGGCGAAGAAGGTGGCCTTCTTCTCCTTGCCGGTGCGGTCGTCCAGCTTGGGCATGCCCGTCTTCTGGTCGCGCACCAGCACCTTGATCGGCAGCAGCTGCTCCATCGTCAGCCCGAAGATGTCACCCTCGTCCTTCACCGGCGCCTCGACCGGCTCCAGCGGCTGGGTCAGCGCGGTGGCCGCGACGTAACCGAGGCCCTCGATGTCCAGCGAGGAGCGGCCGCCCAGGAAGGCGATCCGCTCGCGGATCTGGGCCGGGCAGAACTGGGCGTTGGGGCAGCGCAGATCGATGTCCCCCTCGGACATCGGGCGCAGCTCCGCCCCGCACTCGTGGCAGTTCGAAGGCATCACGAAGGCTTGCTCGGTGCCGTCCCGCAGGCTCTCCACCGGCCCGAGGATCTCCGGGATCACGTCACCGGCCTTGCGCAGCACGATGGTGTCGCCGAGCAGCACGCCCTTGGCCTTGACGACCTCCTGGTTGTGCAGCGTCGCGTACTGCACCATCGAGCCGGCCACCTTCACCGGCTCGGCCAGCACCGCGTACGGGGTGGCCCGGCCGGTGCGGCCGATGCCGACCTTGATCTCGGCGAGCTTGGCGGTGACCTCCTCCGGCGGGTACTTCCAGGCGATCGCCCAGCGCGGGGACTTGGAGGTGGAGCCGAGCCGGCCCTGGAGGGCGATCTCGTCCACCTTGACCACGACGCCGTCGATCTCGTGCTCGACCGAGTGCCGCTGCTCGCCGAAGTGCTTGATGAAGGCCCGCACCTCGTCGAGCGTCCTGACCACCTCGTTGTGCCGGGCGGTCGGCAGGCCCCACTCCCGCAGCAGGTCGTAGGCGTGCGACTGGCAGTCGATGTCGAAGCCGACCCGGGCACCGATGCCGTGCACCACCATGTGCAGCGGGCGGGAGGCGGTGACCAGCGGGTCCTTCTGGCGCAGCGAACCGGCGGCGGCGTTACGGGGGTTGGCGAACAGGTGGAGCAGCGCCTGCGGACGCTTGCCCTCCTTGGCGCGCTCCTCGTTCGCCTGCCGACGGCGCTCGTTCTCCGCCGCGAGCGAGGCGTTCAGCTCCTCGAAGGCCTCGGTGGGCAGGTAGACCTCGCCGCGGATCTCGACCAGCTCGGGGATGTTCTCGCCCTTGAGCCGGTGCGGGATCTCCTTGATGGTGCGGACGTTGGCGGTGATGTCCTCGCCGACCCGGCCGGTGCCCCGGGTCGCGGCCAGCACCAACTCGCCGCGCTCGTAGGTGAGGTTGACGGCCAGGCCGTCCACCTTGAGCTCGCACAGGTAGTGGTAGTCGATGCCGTCCAGCTCGCGGGCGACCCGCTCGGCCCAGGCGGCGAGCTCCTCGTCGTCCATCGCGTTGTCCAGGCTGAGCAGCCGCTCGCGGTGCTCGACCTTGGTGAAGCCCTCGGCGACGTCACCGCCGACCTTCTGGCTCGGCGAGTCCGGGGTGATCAGGGCCGGGTGCTCGGCCTCGATCCCCTCCAGCTCGCGCATCAGCGCGTCGAAGTCGGCGTCGCTGACGATCGGCGCGTCCTGCTCGTAGTAGCGGGCGCGGTGGTCGGTGATCTCCGCCGCCAGCTCGGCGTGCCGCCTGCGCACCTCCGCCGGGACGTCCTCCCAGCCCTCGACAGCCACCACCGCAAGCCCTCCTACTACGTTCTCATTCCGGGTTGTCCACCAGGCTCTGCGCCGCCCGCGCCGCGAGCGACAGCGCCTTGCGCGCGTACGCCGGGGAGGCCCCGGCCAGCCCGCAGGTCGGTGTCACCAGCACGCGGCGGCCCAGCAGCTCCGGGGCGAACCCGAGCCTGCGCCACAAGGTCCTGACACCCTGGACACTACCGGCCGGGTCGGACATCCCCAGGTCAGTGGAGGGGACGACACCCGCGAGGATCACCGTGCCGTCCTCGATCGCCTCGCCGAGGTCGTCGTCCGAACGCTCGGTGAGGAGGGAGAAGTCGAGGGAGATCCCGGCGGCCCCGGCCCGGCGCAGCAGCGGGACCGGGACGTCCGGGGCGCAGGAGTGCACGACGACGGGTGCGTCCAGGCCTCGGATCAGCTCGCGCAGCACCTCCTCGGCGACCTGACGGTCCACGGCGCGCAGCCGCTGGAAGCCGCTGGCGGTCTTCACCTTCCCGGCGAGGACGGCGGGCAGCGAGGGCTCGTCCAGCTGGAGGACCACCTGTGCGCCGGGGACGCGCTTGCGGACCTCCGCGAGGTGGCGGCGCAGGCCCTCGGTGAGCGAGCCCGCGATGTCCCGGCAGGCGCCGTGGTCGGCGAGCGCCTTCTCGCCGTGCTTCAGCTCGATGTTCGCGGCCAGCGTCCACGGGCCGACGGCCTGGACCTTGAGCGCGCCCTGGTAGCCCTGGGTGAACTCCTCCAGGGCGTCCAGGTCCTCACCGAGCCAGGAGTGCGCGCGCCGGGTGTCCCGTCCGGGGCGGTCGGTGAACCGCCAACCGCTGGGCTCGGTCTGCGCGAACAGCTCGACCAGCAGGCCGGCGCTGCGGCCGATCATGTCGGCGCCCGGACCGCGCGCGGGCAGCTCGGGCAGGAACGGCAGGTGCTCCAGCGCCCCGGTGGAGGTCTTGGCGGCCTCCCGGGCGTCGGTGCCGGGCAGCGAGCCGACGCCGGTGGCGGCGCCGCGCAGGTCGGGGAAGGGGTGTGGGGTGCTCACCCGTCCGAGCCTAGTGCGCGGCGCCTCGCGCGTTTCAGCGCCCCGGTTCAGCGCCCCGGTCGGACGTTGATGTCGATGATCTCCGCGTCCCGGGAGGCGTCCAGGGCGGCCAGGATCGCCTTCACGACGGACTCCGGCTTGATCCAGCGCCCGGCGTCGTACTCCTTGCCCTCCTGCTGGTGCACCTTGGCCTGCATCGCGGTCGCGGTGCGGCCGGGGTACACCGAGGTGACGCGAACGCCGTTCGCGTGCTCCTCCTGGCGCAGCGCGTCGGCGAGCGCCTTGAGGCCGTGCTTGCTGGCCGCGTACGAGGCCCACTCGGCGCTGGCGCTCAGGCCCGCACCGGAGTTGACGAAGACGACGTGCCCCTTGGCCATCCGGAGGGACGGCAGCAGCAGCCGGGTCAGCTCGGCCGGGGCGACCAGGTTGACGTTCAGCGTCTCCTGCCACGCCTTGACCGGCAGCTCACCGACCGTCCCCAGCTCGACCACGCCCGCGACGTGCAGCAGCGAGTCGAGGGTGACTGGCAGCGTCTGGTGCCCGAAGGCCCAGGACAGCTTGGCGGGGTCGCCGAGGTCCCCGACGAGGGTCTTCGCCCCGGGGAAACGGTCCCGCAGCTCGGCGGCCCGACGGGCGTCGCGGGCGAGCAGCCAGAGCTCGTCCCCGCGCTCGGCGAGCTTCTCGGCCAGGACGGCGCCGATGCCGGAACCGGCGCCGGTGATCAGATGTGCAGCCATGGGACCGATCCTCTCAGGCCTTGAGCTGCTCGAAGACCTCGGCGGGCGTGTCCGCGAAGGTGATCAGCTCGGAGAGCGGCCGGGGCAGGAAGCCCTCGGCGTCCATCCGCTCCATCTGGGTGCGCAGGCCCGAGTAGAACCCCTCGGTGTCCAGGACGACCACCGGCTTCTCGAACATCCCGTGCTTCTTGAGCTCCAGCACCTCGGTCACCTCGTCCATGGTGCCGAGCCCGCCCACCAGCACGACGATCGCGTCCGCCCGGGACGCCAACTCCGCCTTCCGCTCGGGCAGGTCGGCGGTCATGATCAGTTCGTCCGCGCCGACGTACGCCTTGTGCTTCAGCATCTCCACCAGCACGCCAACCAGCTTGCCGCCGGCGGCCTTCACCTCGTCGGCGAGGAGGCCCATCAGCCCAGCGTTGGAGCCGCCCCACACCAGGGTGTGCCCGCCCTCCCCGAGGAGCCGGGCGAACTCGGCGGCGGGGGCGGTGTAACGGTCATCGAGCGAGTACGCGGAGCAGAAGACGCAGATATTCATAATGTCGACTGGTCTATCACGCCCCGCCGCCACCACTCACCGGCATTACGCGCGGCACCCGGCAGCCCCTAGGGTGCTGCCCCGTGCCTCACCGCTGCCTGCTTCACCGCCGCCCTCAACGCGTGCCGGAATCGGTGGGTCACGCCCGTCGCTTCGTCGGGGCGAAGCTACGAGAGTAGGGGCTGGATGACCTGATCGACGACGCCTCGGTGGTCGTCAGCGAGTTGGCCACCAATGCGGTCGAGACAGGGTGCCAGATGCGCATGATCGTGGCCGTGCGTCGGCCGAGCGAGCGGGTCGTCCGCATCCTGGTCGGGGACGGCTCCCGGGTGATGCCGGTGATGATCCAGGCCGGGCCCGATGCCACGTCGGGCCGGGGTCTGGCGATGGTCCACCGGCTTACCCGTGGCCGCTGGGGCGTCACGGTCCTCCCCTTCGGCAAGGTCGTTCACGCCGACCTCTCGACATCCCAGTGAACTCGCAGACGCCGGAGGACGGTTACGAGCTTCCGGCATCCATTCCTGACCCCGTCCGGGTCTGGGCTGCCTACGGGGTGTCCGCCGCTGCCGGGCTGCACCTCATCGTCGCGGCCGTGGTACTGATCAACCACGCCCACTGATCTCCCCCGCCCGCGCCGCCGGGCCGGCGGCGCGGGCGGAACCGAGTCCCCCGGCATTCGGGACTTCCTTCGACTCCGAGTAGTACCCGCACACATCCAGCGATCGGAGCAACATCCGTGAAGAACGAAGCCACCCGCCGCATCGGTGCCGTCGTCATGGTCAGGAACCAGGACGGGGAGGTCCTCATGGCGGAAACGCACTACCGGAAGGGTCTCCAGCTCCCGGGCGGGGCCGTCCACCAGGGCGAGCAGATCGCCGACGGTGCCATGCGGGAGCTGGCGGAGGAGACCGGTCTGCGCCGGGTGATCGAGTTCCACCTCGGGGTCGACCAGATCCCGGCCAACCCGTCTTCCGGCGCGTGCGAGGGCTTCAACTTCATCTGCGACGGCGGGTTCGCCAGCGCCGAGGAGGTGGACGCCCTGAAGCGCCAGGGCGTCCCTATTGGCGCGCGCGACGAGATCAAGGCCTTCGCGTGGGTGCCGTTGAGCGAACTCGACGACCTTGCCGAGCCGTACATGGCGGCACGCGTCCGGGCGGCCGTGCAGATCGCCGACAGCGGGCTGCGGCAGCCGCTCCTCTACATCGGGCGGTCGGCGACGGAACGGCACGCCGCCTGACGGTCACCTCCGGGCCCCGAGACCTCAGGAATGCTCAACCAGAGGCCTGCTCACCGGAACCACGGTGAGCAGGCCTTCAAGGCCCTTGAAGTCGTCCGGGTTGGTGGTGAACAGCGGCAGGTCCTCGGCGATGGCAATCGCCGCGATCATCAGATCCGCTATCCGACGCCTCGGCTTGCGGCCAGCTCCGACCACCGCTGCGCAGACTCGCCCGTAGATCCGGGCCGCGTCGGCATCGAACGGAATCGGGTCGAATTCGTTCTCTGCCCGTTGAAGCACGTCGAGCCGCCGGGCCCGTTCGGCGTACTCGTCGTAGTCCTTCTGCTCCTCGTTCCGGCGCACCTCGTGCGGACCGGCAGAGAGTTCGGCGAGGGTGATCGCGCTGATGGCCATCTCGGTCGGCAACTCGGCCGGGTCCACCCACTTACGCAGGATCATGATGTTGGTGTCGAGAAGCCCCTGCTGGTACTCAGCGGCCATATGAGTCATCCGCCCGCTGCTCGGCCGTGGCCTCCTGATCGGCTCGGAAGGCGTCGAGGGAGATGTCGGGAGCACTGCGCGACATGGCGGCGAACTCGTCCCGGGAAACGAACCGTCGGCGACGGCGCAGCGGGATCAGCTCCCCGATCTGATGCCCGTCCCTGGTCACGGTGAAGGACTGGCCAGCCTGGACGGCGTCCATGATCTCTTTTGACCTGCTGCGGAAATCCCGCTGAGTGATCTCGGGTTGGACCGACATGCCTCCAGCGTAGAGACACCGCACCGCACGGTGCCACCGTGTAGCACCGCGTTCGAACCGATCTGGTCACCCCCGCCCGATCCGCCAAGGTGGCGGATCGGGCGGGTCAACAAGCCAGCTCAGGCGTTGACGGCCGGGCGCTCGGTGGTGGCGATGGTGGCGGAGCCGACGACGCGGGTGCCGTCGTACAGCACGACGGCCTGGCCGGGGGCGATCCCCCGCACCGGGGTGTCCAGCTGGACCCGGAGCTCGCCGTCGACCACCGACGCGGTCACCGGGACCTCCTCGCCGTGGGCGCGGAGCTGGGCGGTGTAGCGGCCGTCCGCGAGGGGCTCGGTGCCGCACCAGCGGGGGCGGATGGCGGTCAGACCGGTTACGTCCAGGCCCTCGATGGGGCCGACCGTCACGGTGTTGTTCACCGGGGAGATGTCCAGCACGTACCGGGGCTTGCCGTCCGCCGCCGGGCGGCCGATGCGCAGGCCCTTGCGCTGGCCGATGGTGAAGCCGTACGCGCCGTCGTGCTCGCCGAGCTTGGTGCCGTCGACGTCGAGGATGTCGCCGGTCGCCGTGCCGAGGTGCTTCGCGAGGAAGCCCTGGGTGTCGCCGTCGGCGATGAAGCAGATGTCGTGGCTGTCCGGCTTCTTGGCGACGGCCAGGCCCCGGCGCTCGGCCTCCGCCCGAATCTCTTCCTTCGTCGTGTCTCCGAGCGGGAAGAGGGAGTGGGCGAGCTGGTCGGCATCCAGCACACCGAGGACGTAGGACTGGTCCTTCGCCGCGTCGACGGCACGGTGGAGCTGGCGCTCCCCGGAGGGCAGGTCGACGATCCGGGCGTAGTGGCCGGTGCAGACGGCGTCGAAGCCGAGGGCGATCGCCTTGTCGAGCAGCGCGGCGAACTTGATCTTCTCGTTGCAGCGCAGGCAGGGGTTCGGCGTGCGGCCGGCCGCGTACTCGGCGACGAAGTCGTCGATGACGTCCTCGCGGAAGCGCTCGGCGAGGTCCCAGACGTAGAAGGGGATGCCGATCACGTCGGCGGCCCGCCAGGCGTCCCGGGAGTCCTCGATGGTGCAGCACCCGCGCGCGCCCGTACGGAAGGACTGCGGGTTGGCGGACAGCGCCAGGTGGACGCCGGTCACCTCGTGCCCCGCTTCGGCGGCGCGCGCGGCGGCGACGGCGGAGTCGACGCCGCCGGACATCGCCGCGAGCACGCGCAGACGGCCGGTGGACGGAGCGGTCGGGGCACCCGGGAAGTCAGTCATGGTGACTACAAGAGTACGGGGCCGTCGCGCATGCCCGCCGCCGAGTAAAAAGCTAGCGCCGCACCGACGCCAGCCCCGCGTTGCGGGCCCGCTGCACCGCCGGCCCGATGGCCGAGGCGAGCGCCGTGACGTCCTCCCGCACCGAGGTGTGCCCGAGCGAGAACCGCAGCGAGGCCCTGGCCAGCACCGGGTCGACGCCCATGGCGAGCAGCACGTGGCTGGGCTGCGGCACCCCGGCGTTGCAGGCGGAGCCGGTGGAGCACTCGATGCCCTGGGCGTCCAGCAGCATCAGCAGCGCGTCGCCCTCGCAGCCGGGGAAGGAGAAGTGGGCGTTGGCGGGCAGCCGGCCCTCGGCGGACGGGTCGCCGTTGAGCACCGCGTCCGGCACCGCGGCCAGCACGCCGGCCACCAGTTCGTCCCGCAGTCCGCCGAGCAGGGCCGCGTGCTCGGCCCGGTGCTCGACGGCGAAGGAAGCGGCGGCGGCGAAGCCGGCGGCGGCCGGCGCGTCCAGGGTGCCGGAGCGCACGTCGCGCTCCTGGCCGCCGCCGTGCAGCAGCGGTACGGGCGTGGCGCCGCGGGAGAGCAGCAGGGCGCCGATGCCGAACGGCCCGCCGATCTTGTGCCCGGTGACGGTGAGGGCGGTGAGCCCGGAGTCGGCGAAGGAGACCGGGACCTGCCCGAGCGCCTGCACCGCGTCGGCGTGCATCGGGATGCCGTACTCGGCCGCCACGGCAGCGAGTTCGCGCACCGGCTGGACGGTGCCGACCTCGTTGTTGGCCCACATCACGGTGACCAGCGCGACCGAGGCCGGATCGCTCTCGATCGACGAGCGCAGCGCCTCGGGGTGCACCCGGCCCAACTCGTCCACCGGGAGGTACTCGACGGCCGCGCCCTCGTGCTCGGAGAGCCAGTGCACCGCGTCCAGCACCGCGTGGTGCTCGACCGGGCTGCACAGCACCCGGGTGCGGGCCGGGTCGGCGTCCCGGCGGGCCCAGTACAGGCCCTTGACGGCCAGGTTGTCGGACTCGGTGCCGCCGCCGGTGAGCACGATCTCGCTGGGGCGTGCGTTGAGCGACTCGGCCAGCGACTCGCGGGCCTCCTCGACCACCCGGCGGGCCCGGCGGCCGGCCGCGTGCAGGGACGAGGCGTTGCCGACCACCCCCAGGTGCGCCGTCATCGCGGCGATCGCCTCGGGCAGCATCGGCGTGGTCGCCGCATGGTCCAGGTATGGCATAACCATCCGATTGTAGAGGGCGCTCCCCCGGGCCCGAGCAGGCGCACACCGATCCGGCCACCGCCCGCCATCCCGCCCGAACGACCGCCTGAACGACCGCCCGAACGACCGCCCGAACCACCGGCGGCCGACGGCCCGAACAACCGGACGGAGGACGAACGAACCGCCTCCGGACGGCCGCGTCCGGTACTGGTTTGTACCACTGCGGCGCCTTGCGGTTAGCCTGACGCACGCGTCTTGGTCGGACACCAGTGGGGGTGAAATGTCGCAGTCGGTCGACCGCGCGCTGACCCTGCTCGGCTCGCTCGGCGACGGCCCGCTCTCGCTGGAGCAGGCCGCGGGCAGCCTCGGGGTGCACAAGTCCACCGCGCTGCGGCTGCTGCGCACCCTGGAGGAGCACGGCTTCGTGCAGCGCCAGCCCGACCGGCTCTACCGGATCGGCGGCCGGGTGCTGTCGCTGGCCCACCGCGCGCTGGAGGAGATCGACGTACGGCAGGTGGCCGCGCCCTACCTGGCGGCGCTCAGCTCGCGCTCCGGCTACACCGTCCAGCTGGCCGTGCTGCACGACGGCGAGGTGCTCTACGTGGACGAGGTGGCCGGGCCCGGGGCGGACCGGCCGTCCCGGATCGGGCGCCGCGCCCCGGTGACGGGTACGGCGGTGGGGCGGGTGCTCCTCGCCGGGCTGCCCGCGGACGGGCCGAACGCGGACGGGCCGAACGAGGAGGCCGAGGTGGCGGCGGTGCGCCGCCGGGGCTGGGCGGCCGAGTCCCGCGAGCACCGGGAGCCGGTGACCTGCGTGGCCGCACCGGTCGCGGGCAGCGGCGGGCGGACGGTCGCGGCCTGCGCGCTGAGCGCCCCGGCCAGCCAGGTGCCGCCGGCCGAACTGGCCCGGATGCTGCCGGAGCTGCTCTGCACGGCCGAGGCGATCTCGCTGGCGTACGGCGGCTCGCCTACTCCTCGCTGGTGCGAGAACCGTTGCGGCGCCAGGCCCGCGGGGCGCGCCAGCCGTACTTCAGGGCGAGCATCCGCAGGCCGAAGGCGGTGAGCGCGGCGGCGGTGCCGGTGACGCCGGTGAGCCGGTCGGCACCGATCAGGGCGGCCACCAGCGCGGCTCCGACCAGGGCCGGGACGGCGTAGATCTCGCGGTCCCAGCGCAGCAGCGAGGGGATCTCCCCGGCCAGCACGTCGCGGATCACGCCGCCGCCGGCCGCGGTCACCATGCCGAGCGCGACGGCCGCGACGGCGCCCAGCCCGTAGTCGTGCGCCTTGGCGGTGCCGGTGACGCAGAACAGGCCGAGGCCCAGGGCGTCCAGGGTCTGCACCGCCCGGTTGATCCGCTCGACCTCGGGGTGCAGGAAGAACACCACGAGGGCGGCTATCAGCGGGGTGACGAAGTAGCCGAGGTTGGTGAAGGCGACCACCGGTGTCGCGCCGATCACCAGGTCGCGCATCACCCCGCCGCCCAGGGCTGTGGCCTCGGCCAGCACGCAGATCCCGAAGATGTCCATGTTCTTGCGGACGGCGAGCAGCCCTCCGGAGAGGGCGAAGACGAAGATGCCGACGAGGTCCAGCGACTGCTGCACGTCGGAGGGGAAGATCTGCGAGGTCACGGGAACAACTATGACCTGCCGCGGAACCCTCCCCTCCGGCTACGGCTTCAGGACGCCTTGTCCTCCGCGATGTTCTCGGGGCTGTGCTGATCGTTCCCCTCGCTCCGCTCCGGGAAGTGGCAAGCCACCTGGTGCCCGGTCTTCAGCGCCACCAGCGCCGGCTCCTGGGTGGCGCACACCTCCTGCGCCTTCCAGCAGCGCGTGCGGAACCGGCAGCCGCTGGGCGGGTTGATCGGCGAGGGCACGTCGCCCTTGAGCAGGATCCGCTCGCGCCCGGCGCGCTGGCGCCGTCGCGGGTCGGGCACCGGTACCGCCGACATCAGGGCGTTGGTGTACGGGTGCATCGGGCTGCGGTACAGCGAGTCCCGGTCGGCGATCTCCACGATCTTGCCGAGGTACATCACCGCCACCCGGTCCGAAACGTGCCGGACCACCGAGAGGTCGTGGGCGATGATCAGGTACGTCAGGCCCAGCTCCTGCTGGAGGTCGTCCAGCAGGTTGACCACCTGCGCCTGGATCGACACGTCCAGCGCGGAGACCGGCTCGTCGGCGACGATCATCTTCGGCTTCAGCGCGAGCGCCCGGGCGATGCCGATGCGCTGGCGCTGGCCGCCGGAGAACTCGTGCGGGTAGCGGTTGTAGTGCTCGGGGCTGAGCCCGCACAGCTCCAGCAGGTCCTGGACGGCCTTCTTGACCCCGCCCTCGGGCTGCACGCCCTGGAGCTTGAACGGCGCGCTGACGATGGTGCCGACGGTGTGCCGCGGGTTCAGCGAGGAGTACGGGTCCTGGAAGATCATCTGGATGTCGCGGCGCATCGGCCGCATCGCCCCGACGCCCAGGTGGCTGATGTCGGTGCCCTCGAACTCGATGGTCCCATCGGTGGGTTCGTCCAGCCGGGTGACCAGTCGGCCCATGGTCGACTTTCCGCAGCCGGACTCTCCGACGACGCCCAGCGTCTCACCGGCGTTGACCGTGAAGTCGATGCCGTCGACGGCCCGCACCGCGCCGGTCTGGCGTCGCAGCAGTCCGCCCTTGATCGGGAAGTGCCGGGTCAGGCCGGTCACCTTCAGCAGCGGCTCGCGGCCGGAGGCGGGCGCCGGCGAGGGGATCGTGGCCGCCTGAGTGTCCGTCATCGGTTGTCTCCAGGAAGGTGGTACGAGGCCGGGCTCACAGCCGGGGCGCGATCTCTTCGGCGAAGATGCGGTGCCGCTCGTCGGCCGGCAGGTGGCAGGCCGCGAAGTGCCCGGGCGCGGCCTCGGCCAGCACCGGGAGCTCGCCGGTGGAGCGGCCGCCGGTCAGGGCGGCGTACGGGCAGCGCGGGTGGAAGGCGCAGCCCGACGGCACGTTGATCAGGCTGGGCGGGGTGCCCTTGACCGGCACCAGCCGGTCCTGGAGCTCCCGGTCCAGTCGCGGCATCGAGCCCAACAGGCCCCAGGTGTACGGGTGTTCGGGCGCGTCGAAGAGGGTTTCGGCGGGGCCGCGCTCGATGCACTTGCCCCCGTACATGACCAGGATGTCGTCGGCCAGCTCGGCGACCACCCCGAGGTCGTGGGTGATGATGATGACGGCGGAGCCGAACTCCTCCTGGAGGTCGCGGATGAGGTCCAGGATCTGCGCCTGGACGGTGACGTCCAGGGCGGTGGTGGGCTCGTCGGCGATCAGCAGCGAGGGGTCATTGACCAGGGCCATGGCGATCATCGCGCGCTGGCGCATGCCGCCGGAGAACTGGTGCGGGTAGTCGTCCACCCGACGGTCGGGCTGCGGGATGCCGACCCGGTCGAGCATCTCGATCGCGCGGGCCCGGGCCTGCTTCTTGGAGGCCTGGGGGTGGTGCACCCGGTACGCCTCGACGATCTGCGCGCCGACGGTGTAGTAGGGGTGCATCGCGGTCAGCGGGTCCTGGAAGATCATCGCCAGTTCGCGGCCGCGCAGTTGGCGCACCCGGTCCGGTCCGGCGGCGATCAGCTCCTCGCCGCCCAGCCAGATCTCGCCGCTGATCCGGGCCCGCTTGGAGCGGTGCAGGCCCATGATGCCCAGCGAGGTGACGGACTTGCCGGAGCCGGACTCGCCGACGATGCCCAGGGTGCGGCCCTTGTGCAGGTCGAAGCTGACCCCGTCCACCGAGCGGACCAGGCCGTCGTCGGTGTCGAAGTGGATCCGCAGGTCGCGCACGGAGAGGAACGGGTCCCCGGCGGGGGCATCCGCAGGGGCGGAGTCCGCCGGGGTCTTCTGGAGGTCGGTCACGAGAGCCTCACGCGGGGGTCGACGAGGGCGTACAGGAGGTCGACCACGAGGTTGCAGGCGACGATGAAGAAGGCGGCGAGCAGGGTGACGCCGAGGATCTTGGGCAGGTCGTTGTCGGAGATCGCCTGGACGGCGAACTGGCCGACGCCCTTGAGCGAGAAGACCTGCTCGGTGATCAGCGCACCGCCGAGCAGCAGGCCGAGGTCCATGCCGAAGATGGTGACGATCGGGGTGAGCGCGGAGCGCAGGCCGTGCCTGACGACCACCTTGCGCTCGGCCAGGCCCTTGGCGCGGGCGGTGCGGATGTAGTCCTCGCTCATCGTCTCCAGCATTCCGGCGCGGGTGAGCCGGGCGTAGAGCGCGGAGTAGAGGAAGGCCAGCGAGATCCACGGGAGGATCAGGTTGCGGGCCCACATCAGCGGGTTCTCGGTGAAGTCGACGTACTCCAGGTTGTCCAGGATCGGCCACTCGTAGCTGAACACCGTCAGCAGCAGGGCGCCGGTGAAGAAGACCGGCAGCGAGACGCCGGCCAGCGCGACGCCCATGGAGAGCCGGTCGAAGATCGACCGCGGCTTGAGGGCGGAGACGACGCCGGTGGCCACGCCGGAGACCAGCCAGAGCACCGCCGCGCCGATGGCGAGCGAGATGGTGACCGGGATCCGGCTGGTCATCTCCGGCCAGACCTCCAGGTGGTTCTTGAAGGAGTAGCCGAAGCAGGGCACGTGACAGGTGACCGGATCGGGCCCGAACTTGTACTCGGCGCCGCTGACCAGCGCCTTCAGGAAGTTCCAGTACTGGGTGTACAGCGGTTGGTCGAAGCCGAGGTTCTGCTTGACCGCCGCGATCGCCTCGGGCGACGGGTTCTTCCCGATGTACTGCGCCGCCAGCTGATCGGTGGTCTCACCGGCGACGCGCGGGAGCAGGAAGAAGATCGCGAAGGTGACCGCGCTGACGACCAGCAGCAGCACCGCGGCCGCGAGGATCCTGCGGATGATGTAGGCAAACACAGTTGGGCGGCTCCGGCGGCCCGCCGCCGTCCGGGATCTGCCGGACGGCGGCGGGCGCCGCTGCCTTCACCTGCCTTCAGGGATGTGGAGCCAGGCTCTTACTTGGTCGTGCCGATGTTCAGGTAGTCGTACTCACCCGAGAAGGCCGGGGTGGAGCCCATGTTGGTCGCGCTGTCCGGGCGGTACAGGAAGACCTTGAAGTCGGTCAGCGGGACGTAGACCGCGGACTCCATGACCTTCTTGTCGATCTGGGCGTAGATCTTCTCGCGGGCCGCCCGGTCCGGGTTGACCGCGGCGTCGTCGATCAGCTTGTTGACCGCGGGGTCGTTCAGCTGGGCCAGGTTGCTGTTGCCGGAGGCCTTGATCGCACGGCCGTCCACGATCTGCTGGAGGAAGCCGTAGCCGGTCGGCCAGTCGGCGCCCCACTGCATCATCATCAGACCGATGTTGTGGTCCTGGGTGAACTGCGGCGCACCGGCCGAGTCGGTCAGGTACTTGCCCTGCGGGAACTGCTGGATCTCGACGTTGATGCCGATGTTCTTCAGCTGCGCCTGGATCGCGGTGGCCGCGGCGACCTCGGTCGCGCGCTCGGTGCGGGCGGAGAGGACGGTGCTGAAGCCGCCTTCCTTGCCGCAGGCCTTCAGGGAGTCCTTGGCCTTGGCCTGGTCACCCTTGTTGTCCTTGGTCTCGTACAGGTTGAAGTCCTCGTGGCCCGGGATGTCCGGCGGCAGGACGGTGCTGGCGACCTGGCCGCGGATCGGGCCGCCGAGCGCGGTCTGGATCGAGACCTTGTCGAGCGCGTACTGGACGGCCTTGCGGCACTCGATGTTGTCGAACGGCGCGACCTTGGTGTTCATCGCCATGTAGACCAGGCGGCCGCCGTAGGCGTTGTCGGTCTTGGCCTTGAGCTTCGGGTCGCGCAGGATCTGCGCCTGGGTCTGCGGGTCGACGCCGCCGCCCACCAGGTCGACCTGGGCGTTGCCGGCCAGCAGGTCCTTGTCGATGGTGGCCTGGTCGATGTTCATCTTGAGCACGATCTTGTCCGGCAGCTGCTTCCGGATCGGGTCGGTGCTCTTGTCCCAGTTGGTGTTCGGGACCAGGACGGCCTGCTTGCCGTCCTCGTAGGACTCGAACTTGAAGGAGCCCGAGGACACGATGTGCTTCACGTAGTCGGCACCGGTGTCCTTGGCCTGCGGGACCGGCGCGGTCTGCGGGGCGCTGACCAGGTAGTCGAAGTCGGCGAAGGGGTGCTTCAGGTGGAAGACGATCGTGGTGTCGTCCGGCGTCTCGATCGACTTCAGGCCGCCCTCCTTGTCCTTGTACGGACCGGCGTACGGCGTGTCGTTGTCGACCAGCAGGTCGTGGAAGTACGTCGGGCCGTTGGAGTTCACCTCGGGCGCGAAGTTCGAGCGCTCCACGGCGTACTTGACGTCCTTGGAGGAGATCGGGGTGCCGTCGTCGTACTTCAGGCCCGCGCGCAGCTTGTACGTCCAGGTCAGGCCGTCCGCGCTGGGCTGGCCCAGCGACTCGGCGAGGTCCGGGACCAGCTTGTTGCCGTCCGCGCCGGCGGCCGGGTTGAAGGTGGTCAGCGGACGGCCGTACAGGCGCGAGAAGTTGTAGATGTACGCGTAGTACGTGTTGCCCGGGTCGAGCGAGTCCGGGGTGCCCTTCATCTCGAAGGTGACCGTCCCGCCCTTCTTGTCCGAGGCGTTGACGACCTGCTTGGTTGCCGCGTCGGCACCGCCCGCGTCACTGGAGCCGGCCGAGGAGGAGGACTTGCTGTCGCCGCCCTTGGAGCTGGACGAGCAGCCGGTGACGACCAGGACCGCGGCGGCGGCCGCGGCGGTCAGTGCGACGGTACGGGACCTGCGCATGGGTGAGATCAACCCCTTGAGGATGTGGAGGAGGGAGTGTGCCGACGCCGTGTCAGTTGCTCTTGGGATCCAGGGCGTCACGCAGCCCGTCGCCGAGCAGGTTGAACGCGAGCACGGTGATGAAGATCGCCAGACCGGGGACCACCATGTACTGGGGGTCGACCTGGTAGTAGTTCTTCGCGTCGGCGAGCATGCCGCCCCAGGAGGACTGCGGGGGCTGGATGCCGACGCCGAGGAAGCTCAGCCCGGCCTCGAAGAGGATGTTGGTCGGGATCAGCAGGGTCGAGTAGACCAGGATCGGGCCGACCAGGTTGGGCAGCAGTTCCTTGAACAGGATGAACGGGCCGCGGGCGCCGAGGCTGCGGGCCGCGTGGACGAACTCCCGCTCGCGCAGCGACAGCGTCTGCCCGCGCACGATCCGGCCCATGTAGGGCCAGTTGAAGAAGCCGATCACGAAGATCAGCACCATGATGTGCAGCGGGAGGCCGTGCAGGCCGAACGCGCCGCCCTGGAGCGAGGCGGAGATCGCGATGGCGAAGAGCAGCAGCGGGAACGCCAGGAAGACGTCCATCAGCCGGCTGATCAGGGTGTCCACCCAGCCGCCGTAGTAGCCGGCCATCACGCCGAGCACGGTGCCGATGGTGTTGGACAGGAGGGTCGCGCCGAAGGCGACCAGCAGGGAGACCCAGGAGCCGTCGATCACGCGGGCGAGCAGGTCACGGCCCTGCAGGGGGTCGATCCCGAGCGGGTGGTCACCGCTCATCCCGCCCCAGTCCCCGAGCGGCAGGCCGCCGAGGTCGGCGTCCAGCAGGTCCGGGTTCGGCTGGTCCGGGTCGAGTCCGAACAGGGCCTCGATCGGCGCCGAGAGGACGGCGAGCAGGATCAGCAGGATCACCACGATGCCGCCGGCGACGGCGGCCTTGTCCCGCTTGAAGCGGGTCCAGGCGATCCGACCGAGGGAGCGTCCCTCGATCGTCTTGGCCGGGGTCGCGGGGGCGGGTGCCTCCGGTTCGTTCCCGGCGGTTGCGATGGGTGCGGTCATTGTCAGTTGGTCCCCTCGCCGACGGTGGCCGGCCCACGGGTGCCGGGCGCCGGTTCGGCGGTACGGCTGCGGACGTGCGGAGGTGCTAGGAGCGGGTGTTCGCGGCAGTACGTCGTGCACGGGGTACTGCCCCACGCGGGATTGGGCGTCGCGTGGTCGAGCGGTCGGCGTGCGCGTTCACCTTCGTGGGGTTTCCAGTACGCGCGGTGCGTTGCGCAGAACTCTCTGCCATCCGAACAGGCTTGCGCCAGCCCTGACAACCGACAGATGCCCAACTGTGATCTGTGTGCATGCACCTCCTCGATCTTCGGTATATCCCTCTTCACATGGCTGTAACAGCCATGTCAAGATGTGCCGGGATCAAGGTGGAAATTCGTCCGGAAAGCACCGAAGCCGACTTGACTGTTCATCAAGTCGGCTTCATGGCGGCAGTTTTGGCGAATAGGCGTTTTGGCAATCAGCGGCCGGGGTATCCGGGCCACGGTCGTTGCGGCTGCTGCCCCCAGCCCTGCGCGGGCGGCTGGGTGCCGTACGACCACCCCGGCGTCGGCTGCCCCTGCATCGGCTGCCCCGGGTACGGCGTCGGCTGCGGGTAGACCGGCGGGCGGCCCGCCTCCCGGTCGAAGAACGGCCGCGCGTTGGCGCGCATCCACAGCGCCACCGGGTCGTACTCGTCCGCCATCGCCACCGTGGACACCGCGAGCCCCTCCGGGGCCACCGCGATCGCCCGCTGCATCAGCGCCCGCACCGACTCGACCGACGGCGGCGAACTGTCGTACAGGTCAAGGCCGATCGCCAGGTACGGCTCCCCCACCGCGGGCCGCACCCAGGCCCGGCGCAGCGCCCGCACCGCCCGCACCTCACCGGCCTGCCGCTCCAGCAGCGCGAAGAACTGCTGGGCGTTCACCTGCGGCTCGCTCAACTTCAACGGACCGGCCGGCAGCCGCTCCAGGCCCGCGGCGATCCGCCGAAGGTCCGCCCAGGGCACCCCGACCCCGCCACCGGGCGCGTGCGGGTTGAGCCACAGGCCCCAGCGGGTGCGGTACAGCGAAGCGGCGATCTCCCGGCCGGAGATGACCTCGTGGGCCCGGGCCCAGCCGGAGGCCGTCAACTGCTCGGCGGAGGTGACGGCCGGCGCGTAGCCGTGGCCGCTGATCTCCATGTTCCCGTACTGGGCGTCCGGGCTGCCCGGCGTGCCGTGCCAGAGCAGCATCCAGACCTGGCCCTCGGCGAGCGCGTGCAGCAGCCGCTCGTACGCGTCGTAGCGCTCCGGCGCGACCTCGCGCAGGGCGTGCTCCAACGCGCCCGGATCCGCTCCCGGGCGCCCGGCCGGTGCCTGGCCCCAGGGCCCCGGCACACCGCCCGCTCCCGTTCCCGCACTCATGCGCCCACCTCGCCGCGCCTCTTTCCTCGAACCGCCGGCCCGTCGGCCGTCTGCACGCACCCTATGGCGCGGCACCGGCCGCCGCCACGGCGACGTGCCTTCGACCGGACCCCGCTCACACCCGCGTGTAGAAAGGCAGTACCCGGGTGAGCAGCCACTCGACCACCGGGTCGTCGGCGAGGTCGAGCAGTACGAGGTGGACGCCGCCGGGCAGCGGCGCGGTTCCCAGCGCTCGGCCGAGTGCGTCATTCACCGCGGCCGGGTCGGCCGGGGCCGCCGGGTCCAGTTGGACGCCCACGAACATCACGGTCGGCTCGCCCTCGATGCTGGCCAGCGCCCGACGCGCGGTCAACACGCCGGGAAGTGCCGACAGTTCGGCCCGGCAGGCGGCCAGGAAGTGCTCCGGGTCCTCCCCCGGCACCGGCTCGCGCAGCGCAACCCGGCCGCCGGTCGGCGCCTCCGGGTGCTGCTCCCAGCGGTCCTCGCGCGGGCCGCGGCGCAGCTCCGCCACGCCCTGCGGCGGCACCGGGATGCCCACCGCCGCCTCCGGGTTGACGGCTATGCCCAGGCCCAGCGGCAGCCCGCGGGCGAACTCCCAGACCGGGGCGACCGCGAAGGCCATCCCCGGCGCCTGCTGGAGGAACACCTCCTGCGAGGAGAACACCGGTACGTACGGGTCCCCGCCCAGCTCGATGGTCGGCAGGTCCAGCGACTGCCCGTTCGGGTCGCCGCCGGCCGGCAGCGGGATCCACACCTGGCTGCGGGCCAGCACCTCGATCACCCGCGGCGTCGCGCCCGGGTCGCCCAGTGCGGCCGTCAGTACCTGCTCCAGTTCGTTGGCCGGCCACCCGCCGCCCGACGGCGCCGCCTGTGGCCCGTCCCACCCCTGCTGCTGCTCCACCGGGTATCCCATGCGTCGCCGATCCGCCCTCATGCCGGTCGGCCGCCCTCTGCTGCGCCGACGCGCAGCAGTTTAGGGCCCGTGTTCGGTCCGGCGGTGGGCGCGGGTTCGGTCCGGCGGTGCACGCGCGTTCGGTCCGGCTCCGGGCTCGCGTTCGGTCCGGCGGTGCACGCGCGTTCGGTCCGGCGGTGGACGCGCGTTCGCTCCCGCGCCGTGTGACCGGGTCCCCCCTCCCCTCCCCGCGCCGGACGTGCCATGATGTGCGCGTCCGTCGGCATGCGCCGCGGGCCCCCACAACTCCATACCGGCCGCTCGAACCCGCGCGGGAGAGTCCGGAGTGCCCCTCAGGAGGCATGTCCGGCGCCGAAGGAGCAACTCCTCCCCGGAATCTCTCAGGCCCCCCTACCGCACGGGTTAGGCACATCTGGAAAGCGGCGCACGGCCCTGTCGCGCGCCCACCCACGGTGCAAGCCGCCATGCTGTCTCGAAGCTGGAAACAGCCGCGAGCAGGTGGTCGGTGAAGCTCTCAGGTCCGACGACAGATGGGGAGACCCACGCCGCCGCATGCCCGCGCGCAGGGTCGGTCCCCGAGCGGGTCCGGTCCCGGCGCGCTCCCCTGAGTGCCCCGACCGAGGAGTTCCTGGCCATGTCGTCCCTCCGCCTGACCGCGCTCGACGCGCTGCACCGCGCCCTCGGCGCGACCATGACCGACTTCGCCGGCTGGGACATGCCGCTGCGTTACGGCAGCGAGCGCGAGGAGCACCTCGCCGTCCGCACCAAGGCCGGCCTGTTCGACCTCTCGCACATGGGCGAGATCACCGTCACCGGCCCGCAGGCCGGCGAGATGCTGGACCACGCGCTGGTCGGCTTCGTCTCCGCGCTCGGCGTGCTGCGCGCCCGCTACACCATGATCTGCGCCGAGGACGGCGGCATCCTGGACGACCTGATCGTCTACCGCCTGCGCGAGGACGCCTTCCTGGTCGTCGCCAACGCCTCCAACGCCCAGCTGGTCCTCGACGAGCTGATCGCCCGTGCCAAGGGCTACGACGCCGTCGTCACCGACGACCGCGACACCTACGCGCTGATCGCCGTCCAGGGCCCGGAGGCCACCGGCATCCTGGCGAAGACCACCGACGCCGACCTGCCCGGCCTCAAGTACTACGCGATCCTCCCCGCCCAGGTGGCCGGCCGCGAGGTGCTGCTGGCCCGGACCGGCTACACCGGCGAGGACGGCTTCGAGATCTTCTGCCACCCGGTCGACGCCGAGCCGGTCTGGCAGGCGCTGACCGCCGCCGGCGAGGGCCACGGCCTGGTCCCGTGCGGCCTGTCCTGCCGCGACACCCTGCGCCTGGAGGCGGGCATGCCGCTGTACGGGCACGAGCTGTCCACCGACCTCACCCCCTTCGACGCGGGCCTGGGCCGGGTCGTCCGCTTCGACAAGACCACCAACGAGGGCGCGTTCATCGGCCGCAAGGCGCTGGAGCAGGCCGCCGCCGCGGCCGAGGCCAACCCCCCGAAGGTGCTGGTCGGCCTGGTCTCCGAGGGCAAGCGCGTGCCGCGCGCCGAGTACACCGTGGTCTCCACCGAGGGCACCCCGATCGGCCGGATCACCTCGGGCGCGCCGTCCCCGACCCTGGGCAAGCCGATCGCGATGGCCTACGTCGACGCGGCCCACGCCGCCCCCGGCACCACCGTCGCGGTGGACGTGCGCGGCAGGCACGAGCCGGTCCAGGTCGTGGCGCTGCCCTTCTACAAGCGCGCCCGCTGAGGCCCGCGGAGTCCCTCCGAGAACCCCACTTTCCCCCATACACGCACGTCGAAGCCGTCCGCGCGGCGGCCCGCTTCGTCGTGCCCGCTTCCCATCCTGGAGAATGACGCCATGAGCAACCCCCAGCACCTGCAGTACACCAAGGAGCACGAGTGGCTGACCGCCGCCGAGGCCGGTGTCTCCACGGTCGGCATCACCAAGCACGCCGCCGACGCGCTCGGTGACATCGTCTACGTGCAGCTGCCCGAGGTCGGCGAGACCGTGACCGCTGGCGAGACCTGCGGCGAGCTGGAGTCCACCAAGTCGGTCAGCGACCTGTACTCCCCGGTGACCGGCGAGGTCGTCGAGGTCAACCAGGACGTCCTGGACGACAACGCCCTGGTCAACAGCGCCCCGTTCGAGGGCGGCTGGCTGTTCAAGGTCAAGGTCGAGTCCACCGACGAGCTGCTCAGCGCCGACGAGTACACCGCCCTCATAGGCGGCTGATCCACGTG